>JAQTLG010000009.1 GCA_028715025.1 Dehalococcoidia bacterium
ATCGTACCTGCCCTGCAAACGCCTGATAAGTTCACCCTTCATCTCAAAGCCGACATGATCTGAACAAAAGGCAACAACCTGTTTCATCTGTGTTTTTCCTCCGCCGGCGGAAATTTATTTTGATTTCTCCAGTATCAGGACCTCATATGGATATACTTCAAAACTCTCGCTGCCGATTGCTGTGCCGCCGCTGCGGTACGTGCCCAGCAATACGTTCCACTGGCCGGCCGGTGTACAGGTATGCGAGAGCCTGTCTGCCGAGAAATTCAGCATAACATAGACCTCATTGTTCTGGAATGTCCTGCAATAGGACATTATATCTCTTTGCGAAGGCGATTTCTCGAAGCTGCCCATCTGCAATGCTGTTTTTTCCCGCCTGAGCGCCATTAATCTCCGGTAAAAATTCAGTAACGACGTGGCCTGCTGCAACTGAATATCTACGTTGATCTCCGAATAATCATCGTTGAGAGGCAGCCAGGGCTTGACCTCCGAGAATCCGGCGTGGGGACCCTCGTTCCATTGCATGGGATTTCGCTCGCCGTCTCTCCCTTTGACGATAGGCCAGTACATCTTACCTATAGTGTCCCTTACATCCCTTCTGGTGATCCGGCTGTTGGGCATTCCGATCTCCTCGCCATAATAAAGAAAAGGTGTGCCCCATATGGTCAGCAGCATGGCAGCCATCACTTTTGCCCGTTTTACAGTGTCCTCGCCGGCAGCGTAGCGTGTTACTGCACGCGGCCGGTCATGATTGGAGAGGACGTTGCAGGGCCAGCCCTCTGGCGGTATGAGTGAATACCAGTTCATCAGGGCATCCGAGAATTTGTGCGCGCCCCATTTCGAGAAGACCATTGAGAACTCGAACGACAGGTGGCTGAGTTCACCCTCATCACCCAGGTAGGCGGCGGCCATGGACGGGCCTTCCTCGGCCACATAGACTTCGCCCACCATCATGCGATCCTGGTACTCATCCAGCACGGCGCGCATCTCCTTAAGGATGTCATACATGCCGGGCTGATTTCTGGTGTAAAGGTGCTTCTGAAAGCCATTGAACGGCCCTGCCGCCAGTGAAAAAGGATTATTTCTCAATTCGTCGTCCTTAAGGAAATAATTGAGAATGTCGCAGCGGAAGCCGTCCGCTCCCTTATCCAGCCAGAACCTCATAGTATCGTATATCTCTTTTTTAACCGCCGGATTGCGCCAGTTGAGGTCGGGCTGAGTCTTGAGAAATGAATGAAGGTAATATTGCCCTGTGGCTTTATCCCACTCCCAGGTGCTGCCGCCCACCAGCGATTTCCAGTTGGTGGGGGGCCCACCCCCTTTCTTATCATGCCAGATATACCAGTCCCGCTTGGGATTGTTCCGGGAGGAACGGGACTCCTTGAACCAGGCATGCTGATCGGAAGTGTGGTTTACCACCAGGTCCATGATGATGCGTATACGGTGATTATGAGCCTCACACAGCAGCTCCTCGAAATCCTCCATGCTTCCGTAAAGAGGGTCTATCGTGCGGTAATCGGCCACGTCGTAGCCTGAATCGACCATGGGAGAGGCATTGATGGGACCCAGCCAGATGCCGTCGATACCCAGATCGGCGAGGTAATCCAGCTTGGCAGTTATACCCTTTAAATCCCCCGACCCGTCCTTGTTGGTATCGTAATAGCTGCGCGGCCAGATTTCACACATGACACCATGCTTCCACCAGACAAAGCCGCCTTCACCCTGCATGCTTGCACCCCCTTAAAAAATCATCTCCTGAAAATATTGAACATGGACATTCCGTAACTCCATAGATAATGGCGCCGTGGAGGCTATTATGACACTGCGGGCCTTGGATACGCAACCCACAGCGTCGACCGCAGGGTGAAGTGTTAAGCCGGCAGCAACAGCGGATAAATAAATCGAAGCCCCGGCACTGCATGATTAATACTGTGCGTGATAGAATGTCCCATGCTTCCCGGGGGAGGACACTACCAGACAGGGGGCTGGAAGGCACATTGGATACTCATAGTGTGCCTGCTTCTATATACGCTCAGCTACATGGACCGCGTGGCGCTGACGGTGGTGCTGCAGCCCATGAAGCTCGAGATGGGGTGGAGCGACACGCAACTTGGCGCCCTTCAGACCGCCTATATGTTGAGCTACGGCGCCCTGGCCATACCTGCTGCTTATCTTATCGATCGCTGGAGCAGAAAGAAATCCATCGGCGTACTTGCAATAATGCTGAACACCTTCAGCGGTCTGACCGGCCTGGCCTGGAATTTTTTCTCCGTGATCATTCCCAGGATCATCTGCGGCGCCGGCGCCACCGGTGTAGTGACCGGCAGCATCGCCATGATTACCGCCGCCTATCCTAAAATCCGGCACGGCAGGGCAATGGGCATTTTCAATATGGGCATACCACTGGGCATTGCGCTCGGCGCTATCGTGGGAGGAGTAATGGCGCACAATTTCGGCTGGCGCTCCCCCTTCCTCCTGCTGGGTGGCATAGGCCTTTTGCTATCGCTGGCCGCATTCTTTCTCAAGGACTACAAAACGATTAATGAGGGGATAACTGTCAGCCTGCAGGGGCTGTGGAAATCCGTAATTGACCTGCTGAGGATCCCCACGCTGCGCTGGTACTATCTGGGTTACGCCATGATGCTGGTCACCAGCCTGGCGCAGATCAACTGGATGCCCACCTATCTGATCCGCCAGTTCAACATAGGCACCGATACTGCCGGCTACCTGACTTGCATAATCAGCCTGGTAGCCATCATAGGCGCTCCGCTGGGCGGTGTACTCTCCGACTTCTGGTACAAAAGAAACAGGCAGGGCAGGCTCTGGCTGCCCGCCTTGTCTTCCGCCGTGTCTGCTCTCATCATGGCTGCCTCGTTCCTTGCTTTCAGTATCAATTTTGCGCTGGGCCTGGCACTGATCCTCATCTTCGGCATCGTTAATATGACAGCCATCCCAGCACTGAGCGTTATATCCCAGGACGTGGTCCCCGTGGCATACAAGGGACTCTCCTACGGGGTTGCTTCGCTGTGCATGTACGCCCTGGGGGGCGCCTGGGCGCCGTTGCTGGTCGGGAGTATCTCGGACGCTCTGGGAGGTGGCGCCAACGGCCTGATGTGGGCTGTGGTCATCGCCTGCTCCGGCGGACTGCTGGCCGGCATTTGCTTCACTATAGGAGCTCGACACTATGTTGCGGATGAGGACAGGGTAAAGGGTTCTCTGCTCAGATCGGATAAATAATCAGCCGTCTGCACGGCAGAACAGGCTCATCTACAGTACTAAAGTCGTATAGCATTTTCAACTTGACCATGTATAATGATCTAAGTATTGTTCGGAAACCCTGCCCTGGTTCAGTATCGTAACGGAGGCTTTGATGGCTGCCAAAGACAAAGGCAAAGGGGCCAAAAACAGCAAGAAGGCGCCGGCCAAGAAAACCGCCCGTAAAAAGGGCGGTGCCGGCAATACCGCCCCTCAGCTGGTATTTATCTCGACAGACGAGACACGCTACAGCGAGCTCTTCAACCATATGAGCAGCGGGGTGACCGTTTACGAGGCGGTGGATGATGGGGAAGACTTTATTATCAAGGATTTCAATCCGGCCGCCGAGAAAATCGAGCGTATAAGCCGCGATGAAGTGCTTGGCCGGCGCGTTACCGAGGTCTTCCCGGGCGTTAAAGACCTCGGTCTGCTGGAAGTTTTACAGAAGGTCTGGCGCAGCGGTGAACCCGAGTACCTTCCGGACAGCATCTACCGAGATAGCCACGACCCCGGCTCGTGGCGCGAGCACTGGGTCTATCGCATGCAGAGCGGCGAGGTCGTATCGATCTATAACGACGTAACCGAGCGCAGGCTGGCTGAACACTCACTGCGTCAGTCAGAGGTCAGGATGAACAGCATCCTCTCAGCCATGACCGAGCTGGTATTCGTCTTTGATGACGAGGGCAGGTATGTGAGCTACCACGGCGCATCGCAGGAGCTTTACGCCGATCCCGATGTCTTCATGGGTAAAAAATACAGCGACATTATGCCACCTCATTTCAACGAGCTGGCCGCAGATGCAATAGCCAGGAACAGAGCCGGGGAAGCGTGCCGGTTCGACTACAGCCTTCAAGTACCGATCGGTTTACAGCATTACTCCGCTACCATGTCTCCTATTATCGTCGATGGCAAATATACCGGCTCCGTGGTGGTGGCGCGCAATGTAACGGAGAGCAGACTCTCTTTAGAGGCGCTGAGTGCCAGCGAGGAGAAATTCCGTACCCTTGTGGAGAACATCAATGACGTAATGTACACACTGGATGCTGACGGCCGCATCTTGTACGCCAGTCCAGCCGTCGAGCGCTACACCAAATATAAAATCGCCGAATTGATTGGACAATCGTTCATGCCCCTGATCCACCCGGATGACCTGGCAGGCCTGATCGGAAGCTTTGACCGCCTGCTTTCGGGTCAACTCGAACCCTGGGAATTCCGCGTACTGGATAAAGACGGCCGTGTTATCTGGGTGCGCTCGTCCAGCCGTCCGGTATATAAAGAGGGCAAGATAGTAGAGATCAATGCATTGATGACCGACATAACCGAACACAAGCAGACCGAGTTTGCATTAAGGGAGAGCGACGAACGCCTCAAGCTCACGCTGGAGGCGGTCAACGAAGGAGTTTTTGACTGGAGCATACCGGAAAATAAAGCTGTCTACAGCCCCAGCAACTATACCATGCTCGGCTACCAGCCGTACGAGTTCCCCCAGGATTCCCAGGCATGGAAGGGCCTGGTTAATGCGGACGACGTAGAGGAAGCGGAGAGGCTGATCCTCGATCATATAGAGAGCGGAGAGGGTTATTCGGTTGAGGTACGCATGCGCACCAAATCGGGTGAATGGCGCTGGATACTGGTACGCGGAAGGGTGGTGGAGAAAGATGCCGGTGGAAAGGCCGTCAGGATAGTGGGGACGCATTCGGATATAACCAGCCGTAAACAGGCGGAACAGCTGCTGAGCAGGCAGAGAGAGGAATACCGCATTATCCTGGACTCGGTGCCATTGATGATCGCCTATGTCGACAAGAACGGACGCATTATTCGCATCAATAACGCAGGCGCTAATGCTCTCGGAATGCCACCCAAAGAAGTAGTGGGCAAGACTTTTCATGATTTCTTTTCTCACGATCAAGCGGCCCTTTTCCAAGAACGCAACCGCAAGGTGATGGACACAAAAATGCCGCTGATCGGCAGGGTTTTTCAGGTATTGCTGCCAACCGGGAAAGCAACATGGATACAGGCTGACATAGTGCCTTACCTCGACGGCAAAGGCAATTCGATCGGCAGCATATTTGTCGTCATGGACATCACCGATCGCAAGGCTGCGGAGGAGGCCCTGCAGGAGGGCGAGGAACGCTTCAGGAACATGGCCAACCTGCTGCCGCAGACCATTTTCGAGACCGACGAGAAGGGCAATTTCACCTTCGTCAGCAGCCTGGGATACCAGACATTCGGCTATACCGAGGCAGACGTCGCGGCAGGTATGCATGTGCTGCAGACCATTATTCCCGAGGACCGCGCAAGGGCTGTAGAAAGCATCAGGAGGAGGATCAGCGGCGAGCAATTCCCCCCGAATGAATACACGGCCATAACCCGGGACGGCAGAACATTCCCGGTAGCAATCTACGCGTCGGCTATTTTCAGAGGAAATACCTATGCCGGCATGCGTGGCATGCTGATCGATATCACAGAGCGCAAGCAGATGGAGCAAAACCTGAAGGAAAGCATCGAAAGACTGCATAAAACACTCAGCGATGCAGTAGTCACCATGGGCGCCATTGTCGAGATGAAGGACCCCTATACAGCCGGCCACCAGCTGCAGGTGGCACGGCTGGCAACAGCCATCGCGCAGGAGATGGGCTTACCCGAGGCGCAGGTGAATATTATGCGCATCGCTGCCGCCATACACGATATCGGCAAAATCTATGTGCCGTCGGATATACTGGCCAAGCCCGGAAAGCTGGGCGCACTCGAGGTTTCCATTATCAGAACGCACGCCCAGGGCAGCTATGACATCTTAAAGAACATTGATTTCGGCGGGCCGGTGGCACAGATAGCCTTGCAGCATCATGAGCGACTGGACGGCTCGGGCTATCCCCAGGGATTAAAAGAGGGCGAGATAATGCTTGAGGCCAAAATACTGGCCGTCGCCGACGTGGTGGAAGCGATGGCCTCCCATCGTCCCTACCGGCCCTCGCTGGGCATAGATAATGCCCTCGAGGAGATAAAGCAGAACAGGGGCAAGCTCTACTACCCCGCCGCGGTCGACGCCTGCCTCAAAATATTCAATGAAAACCGCTTCCAATTTGAATAATCCACAGACCATTGCCTTTATCGGATGCAGCTGATATCCTGTTGCTGGAAGAGGTAGAACTGAAGAAATGAGATGGCCTGATCTTAACCACCTGGACGGCTATCTTCCGCCGGAGCTTGAAAAGGCATACCGCCAGCAGTATCTCAAAAGCGATGTCAAGGTGGCCGCTTTATCCATGCTGCTCCTGGCGATCATGCTTGTTTCTTTCGCCTACAACGACTATGTGCTCTTCGGATTCACTTCTACCTTTTATTTTCTCGTCGCTCTAAGGGGCACCTATTTGATTTATTTCATTATCCTGGTTGTTTATCTCTGGAGAAACCAGGATGCCGTAAAGTACGACTGGAATTTATTTACATGGCTGATGCTGAGCATGATTCTGGTGATCACTATTAACCTGACCCGTCCGGCGGAGTATACCGGGAATATACCGGTCGATGTCATCCTAATCCTCCTGGTTTACCTGGCCATGCCAATGAGGTTGCTTTTCAGAGCGCTCGGTGCCATTGCATTCACATTAAGCGATATATTTATATTTTTTATCTTTCGGCATGCCGCGTCGTCGATTGGTGAATATGCTGCAATTTTTTCGCTCTTCATGGCAAACGTAATCGGTATTTACGCATCAGCTCGCCTTTACTCCTTCAGGAGGAGCTCTTTCAAAGCCAGCTATGAAGAGAGAACCGCCCGCGAGGAGATCAAGAAGGACGCCGATATCTGGCAGGCCACTTTCGATTCGATCAGGGACCTGGTCTCCATACAGGATACACAGTACCGCCTGGTGCGGGTCAATAAGGCCTACAGGGAGGCCTTCGCACAGTGGCCGGGCGCACTGGTGGGAAGCCATTGTTATGAAGTGGTGCATGGCACTTCCCAACCTATCGCAAACTGCCCTCACCGGCAGGTACTGGAGACCGGCCTTGCCTCGAGCATAGAAGTTTTCGAACCATGTCTGGGCATCTACCTGGAAGTCTCGTGTTCACCCATCATCCGCGAGGACGGCACACTCGAAGGAACTGTGCATATTGCCAAAAACATCACCATGCGCAAAAAGCTGGAGGAGAAGCTGACTCAGATGGCGACCCTGGACAACCTCACCGGCCTGCCCAACAGGGCATTGCTCAACGACCGCTTCGATATCGCCCTGGCCAATGCCCGGCGTAGGAATGAGTCTATGGCCTTTATGATACTGGACCTCGATAGGTTCAAGAACATTAACGACTCATTCGGGCATGCCGTTGGCGACATGCTGTTGGTGGCGGTTGCCGGGCGTCTGACCACGTTGCTGCGTAAGGGCGATACGATTGCCCGCATAGGCGGGGACGAGTTCGCTGTACTGCTCCCTGAGACTAAGAAGGTGGAGGACGCCGCTCAGATTGCGCAGAAGATCGTTGAAGCTTTCCATGAGCCCTTCAACCTGGACGGCAAACAGATGACTGTAACTACCAGCGTAGGTATCTCCCGCTATCCTGCGGACGGTGAGGATTTAGAAGCGTTGGCAAAAAATGCTGATACCGCCATGTATCTTGCCAAGGAAGAGGGCCGCAATTTATATAAAATCTACAATGGTCAATAAAAATGTTAGCTCTCAAATATATGATGAGGTCTCAAAGATAGTCAGACAGCTGTCGATTTCAATGTATCAGGTAGGGCAGCTTATAGGGTAGTTCCCGTATCTACGGGCCGCCTTCACCAGGGCCACGTAATTCTCTCCCTTACAGCCCGGGTGGATGGTATTGGATGAGCTGATAATGTAACCTCCGCCGGGCGCAGCCGCGGCGACGGTTTTTTTCACGGCCTCATCCACCTCGTCCTCGCTACCGAAGGGCAGCAGTATCTCGCAGTCGATGTTTCCCAGCAGGC
The DNA here is from genome assembly GCA_028715025.1 of Dehalococcoidia bacterium. GTDB lineage: Bacteria > Chloroflexota > Dehalococcoidia > GIF9 > UBA5629 > CAIMUM01. Next base: position 8,210 of record JAQTLG010000009.1, read on the forward strand.
AGAAGCGCTTCCCGTAACGGGCCTTGGCCTCGGCTATATCCATACACTGCGGCTGTATGGGATGCATGCCGTCGAAACCTGCGTCAGCCATTCGGTCCATAATGCGCCACAGCTTGCCGTCCGAATGCTTGATCACCTTCAGGCCGCGCTTATGCACGAAATCATTGATCTCCTTATGGTATGGATAGAGATATTCCTCATAATGCGCCGGCGACATCATAGTCGCATAATTGTGCGCCAGGTCGCTTACCAGTGCTATGGCATCCGCCCCCAAACCGATGGCGTGATCTATCGCCTCCAGTATATAGTCCGTGCAGATACGCGCCAGATCCTTGACAAATGAAGGGTCCTCAACATAAAAGTACAGCAGCTTCTGCATGCCCCCCAGCATCGCCCAGCTCTCACGGAAAGGCCCCGTCATGTGAAAAACATGAGCGACATCCGGTCCCAGCTTCTCTTTGGACAGCATCAGCATGAGGAATTCGCTCTCCTGCGGGTGGGAGATTTTCAGCTTCTTAAGGTCCCCGGGGCCCGCTACCGGTCCTTCGACAGGGATACCGTCACCCTCCCTGTCCACATAAAGCACCCTCCCCCAGGCGTCTCTGATATGCTTCTCATCCACCGGTTCCCTCGTGTAGAGGTGGATGGATGTCAGGGCGTCCAACTCCAGCCTGCGGGCTACCAGGTAAAGCAGATCGAGCAGCCTGAGTTTCTCCTCCAGCGTCATCTGGAGCACCAGTTTCACGGGAGGTACGTCGTCCGTGAAGAGCCGCCCGATCTTGATGATGGACTCTTCATTAAAGGCCAGTTCCCATACGGGAACCCTGTCAGGTTGACCTCCCGATAAAGCCGTTAGAAAACGCTCTTTTCCGTTCATAATCTAATAACAGGTATTAAAGTAGATGTGTTTTTCTACGTCGCTGTTGCAGAGCCGGTTGCAATATATATGGCAGGCAAGGCTTTGTCAAGGAATGTGCTCGCTTCAGTTCCACTGGTATAAACTCATATCAGTCCCCTTTATATCCCGGCCAGACGGGAAATTGACCGGATATCAACCCATAACTATAATTCCCTTAAGGCAGGGAGGTATTTAAAAATGCTTAAGCATACTGCCGGGCCAGTCTGCCTGGCGATCTTTTTGTTGCTCACGGGATGTATTCAACCGGCAGGCACGGCAGAAAAAGCGCTGCCGCCGCCAGGCACGTCGCAGAAGGTCATTGCAGTGGTGGACCTGGAACAGGAGACCAACGTATTTTCCCCCGTTAAAACCACGCTCAAAGATTTTCAGGCGCGCGACCTTTATTACGGCGATGCTATGATAGCTCCCAGCCTGGAGCAGAGAGACCAGGTGGCGGGATTCCTGCAGGCGGTCGAAGACTTTGGCAAAGGCAATATCAGAATTGTGCCCATCATGGAGGCCAAGGCGGCATCCGGCGGGCCCGTAGAAAAAGAGGTATATGCCGGCTTTAAAAACGAGATAATGACACGCCTGCGCGACGCCGGTAAGCTGGACGGCATCTATCTTTCTCTGCACGGCTCGATGGGGGTGGAGGGGCTGATCGATCCTGAAGGCGATCTTCTGCAGGCCATCAGAGAAGAGTTCGGCGACCAAATCCCCGTGGGCGCCTCGTATGACCAGCATGCCAATATGACGGAGAAAAAAGCCACGCTGGCCACGTTCATCGTGGGATACAAGACCAATCCGCACCGGGATTTCTTCAACACCGGATACACCAGCGGCAAAATCCTGGTGAAGACCGTTCTGGGGGAGGTACACCCCACCATGGTTGTCGACAAGCTGCGGCTGCTGCGCGGCGGCGGCGCCATGATAGATTTCCTGGCCCCCATGGACCGTATCTTCAGCCGCATGAAGCAAATGGAGCAGTCTCCTGATGTGCTCTGCGTGTCCAATTTCCTGGTGCACCCCTTTCTGGATGAGCCCGAGCTGGGGTGGAGCACGGTAGCGGTCACGGACAACGATCCGGAGTTGGCAAACAGGCTGGCGGACGAGATCGCCGACCTCGACTGGTCCGTGCGCGGATATAAAGTCACACAGAAGATACTGTCGCCATCGGAGGCGGTGAAGGCCGCCCGCGACAGCTGGCTGGAGAGGCTGCTGGGCACCACCATGTTCTGCGACCTGTCAGACACGGTGGGGACGGGCAGCCCCGGCGAAAATACCTGGATCCTAAAGGCGCTGGACGAGGAGGGACCCGATCTTATCTCCTACGTCCCGGTCAGGGACGCTGAGGCCGTACAGCAACTTTGGGATGTCCCCCTGAATCAAACAGTCACAATCTCCGTAGGGGGAAAGCTGGAGAAAGTGTACAACAGGCCATATACATTTACCGGGCAGCTTATCTTCAAGGGGGATATCAAAGACGGCGGCAGGTCCAGCGGGAGGGCCGTCGTCCTCAAAAACCGGGGCACGCACCTAATTTTAACGGCGGAAGCTCCTAACACCTTCTCCCCCAGTTTTTTCACCAGCCTGGGGCTGGACCTCATGAAGGCAGACGTGGTGGTGGCCAAGAACCTCTTCCCCTTCCGCATCAGGTTCCTGCAATATAACCGCAAGACTTTCAACGTGGTCAGCGCGGGGACCACCAATATCGACGTCTTTCAAATCATGTACAACAATATCACCCGTCCCATTTACCCGCTTGACGAGGTAGATTCGTGGCAGTGGAAGAAATGGGAAAATCCGCCGCCGAAATAAACAGTAATTATTAAGGGGATACCATCATGACAGAGACAATAATCGATGCAAAAGGGGCCGCAGCGCCGGCCGCAACCGGAAGGTGGAATTGGGGCGCTTTCCTCACGACCTGGATCTGGGGACTGGGCAACGGTACATATATCGCCCTGCTGGCGCTGCTTCCCGTAGTGAATATTATTATGGCCGTTATTTTGGGTATTAAAGGGGGTCAATGGGCCTGGAAGAACAGGCGGTGGGAGAATATCGAGCAGTTCACCAGGGTACAGGGGCTGTGGACGGCCTTCGGATTCGGGCTGTTGGCCGGATGTGTGCTTGTACTGGCGATCGTAATTACCCTGCTCATCGTAACCTTCAATAACGTTTTTATGTAGTAAAATAATGATCGGGAAAATGATAGATCGTGAAATGTCCTGTATGTCAGATAAGCACAACAGCGGTCGAGTTCGATAAAATCGAACTCGACTATTGTTCCGTCTGCCGCGGGATATGGTTCGACAGCGGTGAACTGGAGCTGTTGATGGATACATTGACCAGGGGAGCTGCGCGGGATTTAATAACTAGCCTTACGCAAAAGCCTGCGCAGAATATATCGGAAAGAAGCAGGAAATGCCCTATCTGCCGGAGAAAGATGCGAAAGATCGATATCGGATCAGGCCGGCAGCTGCTCATAGATGTATGCAATTACAGCCACGGGCTGTGGTTCGACGGCGGGGAAGCGGGCGCCTTGATCGAGCAATTGAAAATCGATCAACCTGATACAGCGGACCCGCTGTATCAGGCTCTCTTCTTTATCAGGGATACCTTTCAGGTCAAGCCCGCAACGCCGGGCAAATCATAAGATCGGAGGTAAAAATAATGCTGATCGCAATCCTCGTAATAATCGCCATTGCCATTATCATAGTTCTGATAATCGCAGGTATTTACAACGGACTGGTTGGCGCACGGAACCAGGTTAAAAACGCCTGGGCACAGATCGATGTACAGCTTAAAAGGCGGCATGACCTCATACCCAACCTGACCGAGACGGTCAAGGGCTACATGCAGCACGAAAGAGGCACCCTCGAGGCCGTTACCAACGCCAGGAACATGGCGATCAAGGCTGTCGACAGCGGTGTGGCTGCGCAGGCCATAGCGGAAGGCCAGCTGAGCCAGGCGCTGGGCAGGCTGTTTGCCGTGGCCGAGAACTACCCAGACCTAAAAGCCAGCCAGAATTTCCTGGCTCTGCAGGAGGAGCTGACCTCGACGGAGAATAAGATCAGCTTTGCCCGGCAGTTCTACAACGACTCGGTGATGCAATATAACAATAAGATACAGATGTTCCCATCCAATATCATAGCGTCGATGGGTAACTTCAAAGCCAGCGAGTCTTTTGAAGTCACTGATGCGGTCGAACGCGAGGCTCCCAAGGTAAGCTTCAGTTAAACGGTGCCGGCCATATCATGTGGGAACAGATCAGGGATAACCAGGTAAGGTCGGTTATTCTCGTTACGGCGATGGGAGTCATGTTGCTGCTGCTCGGCAGCTTCCTGGGACAAACTCTGCTTGGCGATTGGTCCTTCGGTTTGATTCTCGCCCTCCTGATTTGGATTGTGATGACGCTGGTGGGCTATTTCCAGGGGGACAGCATACTGCTTTCACTGTCCAAAGCCAGGAAAATCGGCCCAGATGATATGCCGCGTATCTACAATGTGGTGGAAGAAATGAAGATAGCCTCTGGCCTGGATAAGATGCCCGATATCTATATTGTCGATGACCCGGCGATGAATGCCTTCGCCACCGGGCGCGATAAAAACCATGCTACGCTGGCCGTGACCTCCGGTCTGCTGCAAAAGCTAACTCGCGATGAGTTGCAGGGAGTCGTGGGCCATGAGATGGCCCATATCAGGAACCGTGACGTCCTGCTCATGGCGATGTGCAGCGTATTGCTGGGCACCATAGTCATAATTGCCTGGTACGGCTCACGCGTGCTGTTTTTTACTGGGGGCACCAGACGAAGCTCTTCCGGCGGGGGAGGCGCGCAGATAATCATCCTGCTGGCAGCCATTGCCTTCATGATTCTGGCCCCCATCATGGCGCAGTTTATCTACCTGGCAATCTCACGCAAAAGGGAATACCTGGCTGACGCGTCGTCAGCGCTGTATACCAGGTATCCGGAAGGACTGGCCTCGGCACTGGAGAAGATCGCCGCTTCAACTGAGCAGGTCAAATCTGTCAATAGTGCCACCGCCCCCATGTTCATCATCAATCCTTTTCGTAAGAATGGACGAGTGGCGGAGGACCTTTCCAGCACTCACCCCCCCATCTCCGAGAGGATACGCATACTGCGCGCCATGGCCGGCAATGTATCACTGGCCGGTTACGAAGCTGCCTATAACCAGGCGCACAAGGGCGGAGGAGGGATCATCCCGCATTCGTCGCTGGTCTCAGGCGATATTACAGTCCAACGCGACGCAGTGAGCGCAGCTATTACTCCCGCAGAAAAAGAGAGGGCGCGCGAGGCCTCAGACGCGCTGTGGAAACTGCATAATTACCGGGAGATCACCTGTAACTGCGGCCTGAAATTCAAGATACCACCAGATTTTCACGACACCAGCTTCACCTGCCCCCGCTGTAATACTGTACACCACCTGTAAAACCACCACCCTCTTTCTGCCTGTCGCCCGGCTGTGTGCGGCGCGGGAGACTCTCTATCGTTTGAGATCAGTAAATACAACTTTATTCAAATGAAAAACTACAGGGGTTCGCCATTTAAAATGGCGTACCCCTGTAACGTTTGCCCATAAGGGCATCTACTCAATGTTCAAAAGGTGCTAATCGTTTATCTGTATCAATCTCGCCTGGTTCCAGATAGTAAAGTCTTTTACAGGGGAATCGCCAGCTTCCACACGCAGTAGGAAATAGGACTTCTGCCCTTCATAGTCACTCAGGTCGACGTCCCAGTTCTCGAGCGCTCCCGGT
>JAQTLG010000010.1 GCA_028715025.1 Dehalococcoidia bacterium
CGTCATCCTGCTGCTACTGCTGATATGCCTGATACCGACTGCTGTGTCTGCAGCCGACGATATCAGAATACTGGATTCGAGCACGGAGGCGGATTTTCCTAACCTGCTCACATTCAGAGTCAAAGCCGAAAGCGCCGATCCCATAGCTCGTATAAGGCTCCGCTACGAAGTCGACAAGAAAGTGTACTCGCCGACATTTGCCGAGGCTTGGCCAGAGTTTCAACCGTCCACAAATGTCGAAGCCGCCTGGAGCTGGGATATGCGCAAAGGCATGTTGCCGCCAGGAGCCAGGGTCACATACTGGTGGGTAATTGAGGACGCTACGGGCAACAGACTATTGACGCCTAAAAAGGTTATTACTTTTGATGACACACGTTACCAGTGGCAGAAGATCAACGATCAGAATATTAATATTTACTGGTACCGGGGAAGCCGTTCCTTTTCCGATGACCTGCTCAAGGCAGCGACGGACGCAAAGGGAAGGCTGGAGCGGGATACGGGTGTAACGCTGGATAAACCGGTTTATATATACATATACGCGAATTACAGCGATCTTCGTGAATCCATTGTAGCTCCCGATGAGTGGACCGGGGGCGTGGCCTACAGGGGATTTAACATCATCTCCATCGGTATTTCGCCCAACAACCTGGCATGGGGTAAAAGAGCCGTGGCACATGAGCTGGGCCATCTGATGACTCAACAGGTTACAGTCAGCCCCTATGGGGAGACCAGGCCTTACTGGCTGGACGAGGGACTGGCGATGCATGCCGAAGGCGAACAGAGCGAAGCCGACAGGGAAGAGCTTAAAAGGTCCATCGAGGACGGCCGCATCGCTACCTTACAAGCCCTTACAAGCCCTTTCCCGGCTGATCCCCAAGAAGCCTATTTCGCTTATGCTCAGAGCCAGAGCGTAATAGAATATCTGGTAAACACTCATGGCAGGGAGAAAATCCACCGGTTGCTTGTTCTGATTAACGACGGCTACAGTATGGATGATGCCTTGACCGCTGTCTACGGATTCAATTTGAGTGGTCTGGATGATGCTTGGTTGGAATATATGACAGCCACACCGCAGGATGACGCTGTCCCTGGCAAAATCACTTCTCATGTGCCAGGTACAGTCTTCATTCCCAGTTTATCTCCTGCCGCATATACGATTGCCTGGGGAGACGTTTAGATGGAGACCGAAAGGACTTACACCGTCCACGACTTGCCTCCCTCGGATAGGCCGAGGGAGCGACTCAAAAGGCTGGGGCCAGAAGTGCTTTCCACTGCGGAACTACTTGCCTGCATAATGGGCAGCGGTACACGGGGCGACTCGGTTGTCATGACATCTCAAAAATTGTTGTCGGAGTTCGGCAACCTGCACAACATCGCCTCGGCATCCATCCAGGAATTATCGAGGTCAAGAGGCATAGGTGAGGCCAGGGCCATCCAGCTGAAAGCCGCTTTCGAGATCGGCAAAAGGTTGGCCGATCCTGACTATGCTGAGAAAGGCAGGCCTGTGCAATCTCCCGAAGAAGCTTTTACCTCCATGCAGGAAAAACTGCGGGGAAAGAGAAAGGAGCATTTCTACGTGCTCTGCCTGGATACACGCAACCGCGTCAGCAATAAAAAACAGGTATCCATGGGCAACCTGGATAGCAGCATAGTCCACCCGCGCGAGGTATTCAAGGATGCTATATCGTCGCTGGCTGCCGCGGTTATCTTCGTTCACAACCATCCCTCCGGCGATCTCGAGCCGTCATCGGAAGATATTAACCTGACCAGAAGGCTGGTGGAGGCGGGCGAACTGCTGGGCATCCCGGTACTCGACCATGTCATCGTCAGCGACAAGGGCTATACCAGTTTGAAATCAAGGAATTTAATTTGAGGTCAATAATGAAAAGGAACCTTTTTATCAAGTTGATAGGCGCAGCAGCCATCATCGTATTCGTTATATCAGCGCTTGCAGGGTGCAGCCTGACGGGGGTCGATGACCCCGATATCCAGGAAGGCCCGGGCGGCACCCTTAAGCTCTGGGATGCAGGACCTCTTACACTCGATCCGGCAATATCGAGTGAGATGTCGTCCCACCTGTACATCATGCAGATCTTCAACGGCCTGGTCAAATTAAACGAGAACCTTGAGCCCGTCTCTGACCTGGCTGAACGCTGGACTGTAAGCCCTGACGGTAAAACATATACATTTCTCCTGCGCCGGGACGCACTTTTCCATGACGGCAAACCAATCACCGCATCCGATGTCAAGTACTCCTGGGAAAGGGCCTGCAGTCCTGCTACCGGTTCACAGACGGCATCCACCTACCTTAACGATATAGTCGGCTCGGCCGAAGTACTTTCGGGCCAGGCTCAAAACCTCAGCGGAGTATCGGTTATCGACGACCATACCCTATCGGTTACGATTGATGCTCCTAAAGTCTATTTTCTATCCAAGCTGGCTTATCCCACTGCCTTTGTGGTGGACAGACAAAATGTCGAAACAGGAGGGAACTGGTGGTGGTACAAACCCAACGGCAGCGGGCCGTACCGAATGGCCAAGTGGAACGTGGGCTCACTCATCATTTTGCAGCCCAACCAGCATTATTATGGTAAGAAGGCCACCGCCCGCCTGTACTTCCAGCTGCTGGACGGCGTGCCCATGTCCCTTTACGAGACGGGAAAGATAGACGTGGTTGAGATCAGCCAATTATATTTGGATCGTGCTACGGACAAGACAGGGCCTTTCTTCGATCAACTCCACATATATCCGGAGTTCAGCCTGCAATATATCGGATTCAATACCGCCAAGCCGCCCTTCGATGATCCCCTTGTCAGGGAAGCTTTCAGCCGCTCAGTGGACAAGGACCACATCATTAGAATCATAGAGAAAAACATGGTCAGCCGCGCTGACGGAATTCTGCCTCCGGGCATGCCGGGTTACAACAAGGATTTAAAGGGGCTGAACTACGACCCGGTCTATGCCAGGGAATTGCTGGCCAAATCCAAATACAGCTCCGGACTGCCCCCTATTACCATCACTGTCCTTGGGTGGGGAGGTGTGGACGTCGACCCTTCTCTGGGGGCCGCCATACAGGATTGGAAAAAGAACCTGGGGGCGGAAGTATCGGTCAGGCTGCTTGAACCCGATCCGTTTCATTACAACCTTCAGCAGGAGGCCGACGAAATGTATGAGCTGGGCTGGGTGGCAGATTACCCCGATCCCCAGAACTTCCTGCAAACGCTTTTTTATACGGGTACCGAATACAATAACGGCCGGTTCTCGAGCAGTGAATTTGATAGTCTGATCGACAGGGCGGCTGTGGAGCAGGATCGTGACAAACGGATGGAGCTCTACCGTCAGGCGGAGCAGATCGTTGTCGACCAGGCACCAGTTATCCCTCTCTGGTTCAATAGAAATTACGTCCTGGTAAATCCGCAAGTCAAGAACTACAGCATCGATCCGCTGGGGGTACCGCGTTTAAACCTCGTAAGTATTGAACATTAGCTATATAATTACCATGCTCCCCGGTTAAACGATTATTAAAAAGGAGAGCGACATGGATAAAAATGCATTGCAAGCACCCTGCGGAATCCACTGCGGGCTTTGCCTTCTTAATCTGGCGATCAGGGATGAAAAGCTGAGAAACAGGCTCTCCGAGACATTGAAGCTACCCCCGGATAAGGTCAATTGCACCGGCTGCAGGTCCATAGACGGTCATTGTCCGGTGATAGGGGAGCAGTGCGCCACATGGATATGCGTTAATAGCAGGGGCTTGGAATTCTGTTCGGAGTGCATCGATTTTCCCTGCGTAAAGCTGATGCCGTGCTCAGACCGCGCCGATAGGCTCCCGCACAACATCAAGATAGCCAGCCTGGCATTGAGAAAGAACAAGGGATCGTTTGAATGGGAAAAGGCTATTAATGACATTTACTCACGTTATTTCCACGGTGTAATGGTCATAGGACAGGGTCCGCAATTGAAGAGTCAACCCCCTAAAGAATCAATATAAGGAAGCCCGAAAACAAATGCCCGTAGGTTATATAAGCAGCGAGTTATATCAGCTTCATGAGACAGGCAACCACGTCGAGAACAAGGAGCGCCTGACGGCCATAGATACCGTACTGGAGAAGACAAAGGTTAAAGAACAACTGCTTCAAATCTCACCCCGTGCCGCCAGCATCGACGAGATAGCCGCCGTTCACGACCGTGAATATATCAGGAGCCTGAAAGCCGAGATAGACAGCGGCGGCGGCTGGCTGGATCCGGATACCTATGCTTCCCCCGGATCATGGGAGGCGGCTATCTATGCTGCCGGCGGCGTCATGACGGCGGTAGAACACGTCATGAGTGGCAAGGCCGACAGCGTTTTTGCCGCGGTCAGGCCGCCGGGCCATCACGCCGTACATTCCCACCAGATGGGTTTCTGCCTTTTCAATAACGTTGCCATCGCCGCACGCTTTGCGCTGGCCAACTACGATATTAAGCGCATATTGATTATTGATTTCGACGTCCATCACGGCAACGGCACGCAGGAGGCGTTTTATAATGAATCACAGGTATTATATTGTTCCACACACGAGTATCCCTGGTATCCATTCACAGGAGCCGCCGAGGATACCGGCAAGGGGGCGGGCGAAGGGTATACAGTAAATATTCCGCTTGAAGCAGGCCTGGGAGACAACGAATACCTTCAGGTTTTCAACGAGGTACTGGTACCCGTGGCAGGCCGCTTCCAGCCGGACCTGGTGATGGTATCGGCGGGATACGATGCCCACTGGCAGGACACGATATCCAATATGACGCTCACCACTATGGGATTTGCGCGCATGACCAAGATCATCAAGGCGATTTCAGACCAGTTTTGCCACAACCGGATTATATTCAGCCTGGAGGGAGGCTACAACCACACGGCTTTGGCCTATTCCGTTACTGCAACCATCGAACTACTCTTGGGTCACGCCGAGGTTTACGATCCGCTGGGTCCTCCTCCCATGTCATACTCACCCCGTGATTTCGGCGATTTTGTTAAATCCATCCGTAACATTCACAAAATACAAGATTAGGCGTTTTAAAACAAAGAATGCGGGGCACTTGCCCCGCATTCTTGATTATGCACAGATATAAACTCAGCCTTCCTTGCTTCCAATGCCAAGGAAAAGTATCACCGCGACGCCTAATATCATGCCCGCTATGCCCATGAATGTGGCCAGTGGGATCATGAGCAATGCCCATAAACCGATAAACAGGTTCCTATCCATAAAGCCCCCTTGTAATCTCCATCAATCGATAAGTATAGATCATTGTTATCATGCGGCCTTTGATTCAGTTTTTAAGCCCCTGTCCCACAGCACCAGCAACGGCCCGGCCACAAATATGGAGTCATAGATGCCCACCAGTACTCCAACCAGCAGGGCCATGATGAACTGCTGTATCGTGACTCCGCCGAACAGAAACAAGGCAAGGCCTGTTAAAATCACCACGAGGCTGGTATTGACACAGCGGGCGATCGTCTCCAATATGCTCGAGTTCACAGTTACCGCGAAATCCCTGCTTATGCCTTTACGGACATTCTCGCGTATGCGGTCATAGACCACACAGGTGTTGTTGATAGCGAACCCGACTATAGTCAGCATGGCCACGATGAACATGGAGTCAACCTGATAGCCTATAAGCCAGCCCAGAATCGAGAAGATGCCCATTACGATCAGCACATCGTGCAACAGTGCGATCACGGCGCTGAAACCCCATTTGAAAGGACTGGGCATATGGCGGAAGGCAAAGGCAATGTAAAGTATCATGAAAATGGATGCCACCAGAACGGCAATGGCCGCGTTGCGCGCCACCTCGCTGGCTACTACCGGCGATACTGTCTCTAAGTCCCTGATAGTCACATCTGTATTCAGGCCTTTCTCAAGACCGTCGATCAGAGCCACTTTTTCATCGGAATTGATGTCCCTTGTACGGACGAGGAAATCGCCTTCGCTGGTCTTCTGGATCGTGGCATCGTCGTACCCCAGCTGGGCCATTTGCTGCCTGAGCACACCCTGTTCAACCTGCTGGCTGAAGCGCAGCGTCATAACGGTCCCACTGCTGAAATCGATGCCCAGTTTGAATCCGAATGCCAGCATCGAGATGATGCCCGGCACAAGCAGACATATGGAGATCAGAAAAAACCACTTGCGGTTACCTACGATGTCGATCATGCTTTTACTCCGTATAACCAGGTATTCTTAACAGCCCTCGCCGTTAGGGAAAGTAACAGCCTGCTGACGGTAATGGCGGTGAACATGCTGAGTGCCACACCTATGAAAAGAGTAAGTGCAAAGCCCTTGACCATGAAAGCCCCAAAGGTATCGCCGAACCAGAAAAGAACGATGCATGCGATGAATGTAGTTACATTGCTGTCGCGTATGGCCAGCCAGGCGCGGTTAAAGCCCGCGTCCACAGCGGCCCCCATGGTGCGTCCTGCCCTGAGTTCCTCCTTCATTCGTTCAAAAATAAGGATATTGGCGTCTACCGCCATACCGATTGACACAACACCCGCTGCGATGCCGGCCATCGTCAACGTGACCGGCACCAGCTTGAAGATGGCCGTCAGGATGATGCCGTAAATAATTAAGGCCAGTGCCGCCACCACACCCGCCATGCGGTAGTACAGGATCATGAACAGGATAACCAGGATAATACCGATGGCGCCTGCCACAACACTCTTTTTAATTGAGTCCGCTCCCAAGGTTGCGTCGACGGTCTGCTCCAGAATAACAGTCAGGGGTACATCGAGTGAACCCGAATTGAGCTGGATGGCCAGGTTCTGCGCCTCTTTCATGTCCATGCCTTCGATGATGCCGGCGCTCTTGATCACTGCACGTACCGTAGGATACGAGATGAGCTGGCCGTCCAGGAATATGCCCAGGGGTTTATTGATATTGCGTTTGGTGATCTGTTCGAAGAGTATCGCCCCTTCATCGTTCCACTCGAACGCCACTTCCGGCTCGTTGGTGTTGGATTTCAGCTCGACCCTGGAGTTGGGCTTGAGGTATTTTCCGGTCAGTTCCTTGGTTTGCCCGTCGCTGCCGACACCTGTAGCGATCGTCCAGATATACCCGCCTTTATCGTCAGTTTGCGGTTGCCCCGATATGTCCGTGGTAGTCTCTTTGAACTCCAGAAGGGCGACCTGCCCAATCAGTTTCTTTGCCTCATCCACATTTTTTTCGCCGGGCAACTGAACCAGGATACGGTTCTCGCCCTGACGCTGAATAATAGGCTCTTTGACGCCGAATGCGTTGGCGCGCCTTTCTATCTTGTTTAGAACACTGGTCATGACCTGGTCTACCGTCTGCGACGGATCTTTCTTTGACAGGTCGGCTTCGTACACAAGGTATGCGCCACCTTTCAGGTCCAGGCCCAGGGTGAGACCCTGCCGGCCGAAACGGTCGCCCTCCAGCGGTACTATAGCCCATATACTGAATCCGACCAGCACGGCTATAAACAGAAGCAGCAATGTATCACTTGTTTTCAATTATCCTTTCACCCTCCTGAGCAATGTTTAGATCGCAATCCAGTATATGTATAACTTATCTCATGCTGCACAACAGGCGCCCCTGTCAATCTCATTCCTGACATATTGCAGGGCGTCCTCTCTGGTGCTGATCTCGCCGGCTGCCTGGGCTTCCCTGACCAGCTTGAGCATCCTGCCGATGTCTTTTCCAGGGCGCATATTGAACTCATTTATTAAATCATTACCTGTCAGCAGGCGAACCGGCAATATCTCACTTTCCTGTTTGTTATGAACATCTATTATATACCTGACCTGCTCAGTATGCATATACCACTCGCGGATATCGACACGCGGGCCCGCCACCGCCAAGTAATCCGCCAGCGCCAGGTAAATAATATCCACACCAGTGCCCTCGGTATCCCTGAAAAAACGGTATATGGCCCTGTGAGTGGGTAAACCTTCGTGGGACATCTGTGCCGGATGAAGGTGGTGGTAAATCAGATTCTCCACATAGCGTATCTCGCTGGTGCTGAACCTCAGCCTTCCCAGCATGGCAGCGGCGGTAATTGCGCCGTCCTTGGTGTGTCCCAGAAATCTTATGCGGCCATTTTCCTCGACGGTCCGGTCCTCGGGCTTGGCAATGTCGTGCAACAGCAAGCCCAGCTTCAACAACGTCCTGCGGCTGCTGCCGCCGGCAATTTCCTCGTTGAAGTGCTTCTCCATCTCCGGCTGCCAGGGGACCTCATCCAACAGGCCGCTTTTGCCGTAAACCCAGTCGCTCTCCCTCAATATATACTCGAGGGCGGCTATGGATTCGACGGAGTGATCGAAAACGTCCCAGTAATGCTCCTTCGGCTGCTTCACTCCCTTCATAGCCTCGACCTCCGGCATTATCCTGCACAACAGTCCCAAATCATCAAGGTAACGCACCGAGTTGCCAGCATACGGCAGAGCGAGTATCCTGAGCAGCTCCTCCCTGATTTTTTCACTGGGCACCGTCTGCACCAGACTGCTATTTAAACGTATGGTCTCCTCGGTAATGGGCTCTATCTCGAGGTTGAGCTCTCTGGAAAGCCTGACCGCTCGCATCAGCCGCGAGGGATCTCTGTCGAATATTCTATCGCTGACCTGCCTCAACAGGCCCTTTTTCAGGTCATCTTCTCCGCCTGCAGGGTCAAGCAGTGATATCTCGCCCTCCACGAAAGCAGCCAGGTCAAGCCCCATAGCGTTCACGGTGAAATCGCGCCTCAGCAGGTCATGCTCGATATCACCTTCGTACGACGTGATATCTATATGCCACGGCTCGTTTTCCCCGGCCACCACCACCCGCCCCACGCCGTTTTCCTCGTCCAGCATAACGTAACGACCGTCTACAAGCTCAGCAGCTTCCTGAGCGATTGCCAGAGAATCGCCGCTGACCGCGATGTCGAGGTCGATCGTATCTCTGCCCACCAGCCAGTCACGCACAAAGCCACCCACTAAGAAAGCCTTACATTCAGGAGCTGTGCATACCGGGGTGAGCCTGGAGAGGACACCCATCAGGTCCTGGTTGATTTCGAACACAAGCAAAGATTATAGCCCCGCCTTATAGCCTTGTAAAGTCAACCCTATACGCTCAAGAGCCGGTTGCCATGGAGATATCGCGGCATCTGCCAGGTCTTTTAATCGATACAGCGTATATCTATACAGCCGTCGGCTGAAGCTCGGCCACATTTATCGCTGTGATATAATTTAGTCATCATGCAATACAAACGCATCGTAATCAAGCTCGGGACCAACCTGATTACCGGGGGAGGCGACAGGCTGGATCTGAGAGTCATGGCCGATCTGGCCGGACAGGTTGCGGAGCTGCACCGCAAAGGGCACGAGATAATCATAGTGTCATCCGGCGCTGTCGCTGCAGGCGGCGAGCTGCTCGGCATAAAAAACAAACGCAGGGACATACCTTTCAAGCAGGTCATGGCCTCAGTAGGCCAGAACCGCCTGATGAACATCTACTACGGGCTTTTCCTGGAGCACGGTATAAACGTGGCACAGGCACTTCTAACGCGGGCAGATCTGACCGACCGGGCACATTACCTGAATGCACGCAACACACTTCTGGCACTGATCGACCTGAAGGTCGTCTGTGTGGTCAACGAGAACGATGTAGTATGCACCGATGAACTGGGTGAGCAGAGGTTCGGCGATAACGACAACCTCTCGGCCATGGTCGCCAACCTGGTGGATGCCGACCTTCTGGTGCTTCTCTCCGATGTGGAAGGTCTTTACACTTCAGACCCGCAGCAGGACCGCAAGGCAAAGCTCATACCGATAGTTGATAAGATAGATAACAAAATAGAGGAGATAGCAGGCGGTGCAGGCAGCACGCGCGGTACGGGCGGAATGGTGACCAAGATTGAGGCGGCACGCCTGGCTACTTCCTCCGGCGTGCCGGTGGTTATCGCCAAAGGCTCGCTTCCCGGGGTGATTACCGAGGCGGCATCAGGCAAGAGCGTCGGAACTTTTTTCACGGCCCGCGACAGCAAGATCGAGAGCCGCCAGCGCTGGCTGCTTTCAGGACTATCCTGCGTGGGCCGGTTAATGATAGACAATGGCGCCACAGCTGCCCTGCGCAGGCAAAAGAAAAGCCTGCTTCCGGCCGGCATAGTTGAGGTGGAGGGCAGCTTCGATCGCGGAGATGTGGTCGACATATATGAGAAAGACGGCAAAAGGATCGGCAGCGGAATAACCAAT
Organism: Dehalococcoidia bacterium; assembly: GCA_028715025.1. Lineage (GTDB taxonomy): Bacteria > Chloroflexota > Dehalococcoidia > GIF9 > UBA5629 > CAIMUM01. The sequence continues at coordinate 10,217 of JAQTLG010000010.1, forward strand.
TACAGCTCCGCCGACCTGCTCCGAATCAAGGGGGAGCAGTCGGGCTTAATCGCCGATATGCTCGGATACGAGTATGGTGACGAGGCCATACACCGTGACAACCTGGCGCTGGTCTGAATATTAATGGAGGCTATTGATGCAAGTAGATATAAATGAATTAAAAGAGAAAGCTGTGCAGGCCAAGCTGGCCTCTAAACGGCTATCCTTTGTTCCCACCAGCGTAAAGAATGAGGCGCTCCTGGCAATTGCGAAGGCTTTACTGGACAAGGAGGATATCATCCTCCGCAACAATGAGAAGGACTATAAAGAGGCCGAAGCCTCTGGCATGAGCGCGGCCCTGCTGGACCGCCTGATGCTCGACTCCAAACGGATAAAGGGCATATCGGAGGACGTAAAGATGGTTGCGGCGCTTCCAGATCCCGTGGGCGAGATCATCGAGGAACGTACACTGCCCAATGGCCTGGCTCTGAGCAAGAGACGCGTTCCGCTGGGTGTAATAGGTGCCATCTACGAGAGCAGGCCTAACGTGACGGTGGATATCTCGGTGCTATGCCTTAAGTCCGGCAACGCCGTGATATTGCGGGGTGGCAAAGAATCGGCTCGTTCCAATCTCGCGCTGGCCGGCACGGTGCAGGAGGCCGCGTACAGAACAGGCATTCCCGCCGGAGCAGTACAATTCATCGAATCGGCCGACCGAAGCTTTGTTGATCGCCTGTTGAAGATGAAGGAACATATAGACCTTGTTATTCCCAGGGGAGGAGCCGCGTTGATAAAGTTCGTAAGAGACAACGCCGCCATGGCGGTGGTGGCCGGCGGCATCGGCGTCTGCCACCTGTATGTGGACAGGACAGCCGATATCGCCAAGGCTGCTGCCATTACTTTCAATGCCAAGGTGCAGCGTCCCACGGTGTGCAATGCACTCGACTGCGTACTGGTACACAAAGACATCGCAGCTGAATTTCTTCCTGTAATGGCTAAAGAGTTGGCCAAAGCGGAGGTGGAATTACACTGTGACCACCGCTCTCTGGGTATACTCAAATCGATCGAGGGGCTGAGTATCAGGCCGGCTGTAGATGATGACTGGGGCAGAGAGTACCTCTCCCTGGTGATGGCCGTCAAGGTCGTGGATTCTCTGGATGAAGCGCTGCAACATATCGACCAGTTTGGATCAGGCCACTCCGAGGCGATCGCCAGCGAAGAAGAAAATTCGATCCAGCGCTTCTTAAACGAGGTGGATGCCGCCTGTGTCTATGCCAATGCCAGCACACGTTTCACCGACGGTGCGCAGTTCGGCATGGGCGCCGAGATCGGTATCAGCACCCAGAAGTTCCATGCCCGCGGACCCATGGCCCTGAGAGAGATCACCAGCTACAAGTGGTGTATCAGAGGCAGTGGACAGGTCCGGTCTTAGCGCAGACTATCTAAAGCCTTTTTCTGCTCTGTGAAGAGCTGTTTTATCCCCTTATCCGCGAGCGCAATCAAAGTATCAATAGTCTCCTTGGAGAATGGCTTGCCCTCCGCCGTTCCCTGCAGTTCAACAAATTCGCTTTTATCAGTCATAACTACGTTGAAATCCACTCCCGCCCGGAAGTCCTCATCGTAACAGAGGTCGAGCAGCTTAACCCTGTCGACCACGCCCACGCTGGTGGCGGCAACGGCGCACTTGACAGGCATGACTTTATAGATACCCTGTTTTCTCAATTTTGCTATAGCCACATAGAGGGCAACGTAAGCGCCGGTGATGCTGGCCGTGCGTGTACCGCCGTCCGCCTGCAGTACATCGCAGTCAACGGCAAATGTCCTTTCACCCAGCGAGTCCATATCCACAGAAGCACGCAGGCTGCGTCCGATCAATCGCTGTATCTCCTGCGAGCGTCCCTGCTGCCTGTCGGGGCTGCGTTGCGTGCGCGTATGTGTGGCGCGGGGCAGCATGGCATACTCGGCGGTCACCCAACCGCTGCCCTGCCCCTTAAGGAAAGGCGGCACCCTCTCCTCCACACTCACGGCGCATATCACACGTGTGTTTCCTATCTCGATTAGGGCCGATCCCTCTGGATAATCCTGGTAGCCCAAAGTAATCTTCACCGGCCTCATCTCATCATTTGCCCGTCCGTCTGCTCTTGCCATAATACTTCCTTTTCGTACAAATTCCCGCGCAAGTATAGCACCTCGCAATGACGTGATGAAAGTGCTATCCTTTCACTCACTATGCCGGCCGATGTCAATATCTGGATACTGGGCGGCACTGGCTTCGCCGCCGGCCTCCTGGGCTCGATGCTGGGCGTGGGCGGCGGCGTTATCATCTTTCCCGTGCTCACTCTGGCGCTGGGCCTACCCATCCAGTATGCCATCGGCAGCAGCCTGATCTCCATCGTAATCAATGCCTGCACAGCTACCAGCGTCTACATACGCTGTCATATGACCAATCTTCAACTCGGTTTGCTCCTCTCGTGCGCGCTCGTGCCGGGCGCAGTTGCCGGGGCCTTCCTGGCAGCGAGTTTATCTTCTCCCATTCTCACTATCATCTTCGGATTGCTGATGGTCTATGTCGCCTACCTCATGATGCCCAAGAGACAACGCAGATTTACACCTGTGCAGGTTGAGGAAGCCGGAGCCATGCCTGAAAAAGAACACGCCTCACACGCATGGCTGGATGCATGTTACTATGATCCGGCTATAAACCAGGAGACAGCCTACCAGGTTCATCGCCCCGCTGTAGGTCTGGCAGCAGGATTCTTCGCGGGTATGATTTCGAGCCTGTTGGGCATCGGCGGGGGCATAATAAACGTTCCGGTCATGAACCGGCTCATGAAGGTGCCGCTCAAGGCCACCATCGCCACCAGCGCTCTGCTGCTCTCTTTCACAACTATGACCGGCTCAGTAATCTATATATTTAACGGGTATGTTGTTCCCTACATCGTAGCGCCGCTCATCATCTGCGTATTCCTGGGCGCCAGGCTGGGGGCCGCCCTTGCGCACCGCTCCCACAGCGCGCTACTCATGTGGATATTTGCATTTTTCCTGGCCGTAACTGCGGTCCTCATGATTCTCAAGGCGCTCAATATACTGGGGTAAATTGAAGATGGAATGCCAGTACGACAGCCGTCATGAAAAGTTGCACCACCTCAACCGGCGCATCAGCCTGGTGCTGCGCTGGGGTATTGCGGCCAGCCTTGTATTAATAGTATGCGGACTCATCATTTTTCTGGTGAGCGGCGGTCCGCACACGTCTCCACTTCTGCCGCTGCCTTCGCTGATAGAGGGATTCGCCGCGCTCAATCCGGCGGCCTTCATAACTGCGGGCGTGACCCTCATCCTGCTCCTA
>JAQTLG010000011.1 GCA_028715025.1 Dehalococcoidia bacterium
TTACATCCAGGACAGCTGTCAGGAGGCTTTGCTCCGTCACAAAAGTAACCGCATTCCACACACTGCCATTTCGACATCTCTTTCTCCTGTTATTCTTGTATTCAACTTCGTTCGTGCAGTTCCAAACTAAGAGATGGCACTGCCTGATCCAACCTCCACCTTGTTTTGTCTATAGGGTCCTAATGCTCTTACGTCTTCAGTGATCTTATTTACTGCTGAAACGAAATCTTCAGCACAGGAAGCGCACACCCATTGCAGGCGAATGCGTGGTTCTTCAATTCCAAGTTGCCTGGTTAGTTTTTTAAGCAGGGTCATACGCATCAGTGTTTTGTAATTTCCATCGATATAATGGCAATCGCCAAGGTTGCAGCCGCAGACCAATACACCATCGGCGCCTTCTTTAAAAGCCTTAAGAACAAAGGCCGGCTCCAGCCCACCGCTACACATGAGGCGTATTGACATGACATTAGGTGCACACTTGGCACGGGAAACACCGGCTAGGTCTGCCCCGGCGTAAGAGCACCAATTACATAGAAAGGCAACAATTTTTGGCTCAAAACTCATACTAGTACCCCCTCAATTTCTGCCAGAATTTGTGTTTCACTGAAATTACGAGTAGAAATTGCACCGCTTGGGCAAGCGGCGCCACATACATTGCACCCTTTGCAGAGGATGCGGTTGACCCTGGACACATTACTGGTCTCATCAAAAAATATAGCCCCATATGGACACAATGCGCTACATACCTTACAAGCCGAGCAGATGTTTTCATCGATAGAAGCTGTGATAGCCCCGGTATCCATCTTTCCCCGTACTACCATTGCCAGCGCACGAGCAGCAGCTGCGGAAGCCTGCGCTACCGTATCAGGAATATCTTTTGGTCCCTGGCAGCAGCCAACTATAAAAATACCCTCTGACATGGTTGCCACTGGATCCAGCTTGGGATGGCGTTCCATAAAGAAACCATCGCGGCTTCGGCCCAAGCGAAGAATCTGAGCTACCTTTTCTGAATCAGAGCGTGGTTTAAGAGCTACGCCTAAAACCACCATATCAACAGTGACATTGATAATATTTCCAAGCAGGGTATCCTCGCAGGTCAAGACAAGTTTCTCCTCATCTACGGAGTCTGACATATCGGGCGTAATGCTTGCCAGTTTTCCTCTTATAAAATTCACATGTTCTCCCTGAACCCGCTCGTAGAATTCTTCATACGCCTTTCCTGCACAACGCATATCAATATATATTTGATATACTTCACCTCCCGTTTTCTCTTTAAAAAGGTGAGAGTATTTCAATGAATGCATGCAGCATACACGGGAGCAATATGCATTGAAATTTTGGTCTCTACTGCCTACGCAGTGAACTACGGCTAAACTCTTGGGTTCCCTTCCGTCAGCCAGTTTCAGCTGTCCTGCAGTGGGGCCCGACGGGCTGCAAAGCCGCTCGAATTCGAGACTTGTAAAAACGTTTGGTAAATTTCCATAGCCGTATTGTGAAATGGGAGTCGGGTCAAAAACGTCATAACCTGTAGCTACAATTATTGCACCTACTTGGAGGTCTATATATAAATCCTCCTGTTGGAAATTTACCGCTTGAGCTTCACAAAATTTTTCACAGGCTTTGCATTTACCCTTTAAAAAATAGACACAACGTTCTCGATCAATAACCGGTATGTTAGGTATTGCCTGTGGGAATGGAGTATAAACCGCCTTACGCAAACCAAGGTCGGCATCGAATTCACTGTCCGTCGACCAGGGGCATTTCTCAATGCAGATACCACAACCCACGCATTTATCTTCGTCGATATAGCGTGCCTTGCGCCTGACTTTTACTGTGAAATTGCCCACATATCCCGACACATCAACCACTTCGCTATAGGTCATCAAGCGTATGTATGGACTGCGGGCGACCTCATTCATTTTTGGCGTCAGTATACAAGCGGAACAGTCAAGCGTGGGGAATGTTTTATCAAACTGGGCCATATGCCCGCCGATGCTTGGCTCCCTTTCTACTAAATATACTATCTGCTGGGAATTGGCTATCTCCAGTGCAGCCTGAATACCGGCAATCCCACCGCCGATGACCAGCGTAGCAGGAAATATTGGTACTGTCTGTTCCTCGATGGATGAATGGTGGATTACACGTTTTATTGCACCACTGACCAGTCTGTTTGCCTTTTCAGTGGCAAGGGGACCGTGCTCATGGCACCAGGCGCACTGTTCTCTGATATTGGCGATCTGCAATAGATACGGATTGAGTCCGGATTCTCTCAGCACGTTCTGAAAGGTTTGCTCGTAGAGCCTGGGTGAACAGGCAGCTACTACCACGCGATTGATACCCAGTTGCATAATGTCCTGCCTGATCAGGTTCTGCCCCTTGCTGGAGCACATATAAAGATAATCTCTTGCCACGCTTACATTTTCCAGTCCCTTGGCATGTTGCGCCACCTCTTCGACATTCACTGTGCTGGCTATATTATGTCCGCAGTGGCAAACGTAGACCCCTATTTTGATATCTTCGTCCGGTTTTCCCTTTAATGAACTCACGATAAACCCTCACAAATTAATTCAACAACGTCTTTGATCTCGATAGGCTTCGTGTCGGAGAAACCAAGAAGGCTGTCTTCAAAATTAAGCATGCAATATGGGCAGGAGACAGCCAGCACATCCGCACCTGCGTCCAATGCCTGCTGTATTCTCAGATCAGAAAATCTCTCATCCTTTTTGGTGTCCATCCAGATCCTTCCGCCCCCGCCGCCACAGCACAAAGTATTATCTTTGATATCTGACATCTCCACTATCTCAATGCCCGGAATGCTTTTTAGAATTTGACGAGGCTCGTCATATATTGCGTTGTGTCTTGCTAAATAACATGAGTCATGATAAGCGACTTTCTTTTTTACCTCTTTTTTAAACGTTAGCTTTTCGTCACTTATCAGCTGAGCAAGATACTGAACCATATGCAAAACTTCGAATTCTGCCCCCAGTTTCGAGTATTCATTCTTGAATGAGTGATAGCAATGCGGAGAGCTGACCAGAATTTGCTTGACCCCCGCCTCTGAAAAAGCTTCAAGATTCTTGTTTGCCAGACTTCGGAACAGATTTTCATCACCCGCCTTACGCACGCTTTCACCACAGCAGTTTTCCTTGTCGGCCAGGATATTGAAATCCACACCGGCGACTTTCAATATTTGGGCCGTAGCCATGGCTACTCTTTTCACCTTGGGTTCATATGCAGGTATGCAACATGAAAAATATAATGTGTAGCTATTGACGTGATGTTTTAGCTTTAAAGAAGTAGCCCAATCACCACGTTCTTCAGGCGGCTGTCCCAACGGATTGCCCGCTCCCGCAATATTTGTTATTGCCAGCCGGAGCGAGTCAGGGATTTTCGATGTGCCGGTCTCGGTAATTACTCTACGCGCGGCCCGCATGATATCGATTATCTCTACTCCGCGGGGACAGCGCTGAACACAATTGCGGCAGGTTGTGCATAACCACAGGTCATCGGATTCAAAATCAATCACACCCAGTTGTGCCTGGTGAATTAACCGGCGGACCATGAAACTCCTAACCTGGTTCCAGGGACAACTGCCGGTGCATAACCCGCATTGATAGCAATTGTCCAGCTTCTCGCCCCCTGCCTCCCTGATCATGTCAGCAGCTTCTTTAAAAAGGGTTAGTGCTACCATCTTTCCTCACTCACTTAAAATTTTGCTGATATCTGTCTCATACAATGTCATTTTTTATTCGGTTATCCCTGACTGGAATTGAGGCTAATATATTCGTTTACCGTCACTATCATAAATTTCAAGAATTGTAGAAGGCTGACCAGGTAGATTGTGAGTGGCGCAACCAAAGCAAGGGTCATAAGGACGCCAGGCCATTTCAATACGGTTTAACAGACCCTCGGTTATTTCAGTTCCTGCTTTGATCAGTCCCATAGCTGCTTTCTTAACCGACAGATTGATCGCAGCTGCATTATTTACTGTGGCCACAATCAGGTTGGCTTTCTTTATTATTCCGTTTTCATCGGTAACGTAGTGATGGATTAAGGTACCGCGCGGTGCCTCCACGATACCAACACCCTCGTCCGGAGTGGACGAAGGTATCGTTCTTATATCGGGGCTGGTGATTTCAGGATCCCTGCTCAGTTCGAGTAATCTTTCCGCCGCGTAAAGGATCTCAACTAACCGTGCCCAGTGTGTTGCCAGCGTATAATGTGCCGGTTTGCCGCCGAGAGTTGAGTACATCTTTTCATAAGCTTCCTGAGCCAGTGGGGTTGCCATCCCGTCGGAGGCGTTCAAGCGGGCCAGAGGAGCTACACGGAAGACACCGCTGTCTTTACCATCGCAGAATCCCTTCCACCCGACTTGCTTAAGGTAAGGGAACTTGATATAGGTCCAGGGCTCGACATGTTCGGAGATGTGTTTAAGATAATCAGATGAAGAAAACTTAACGAATTCTTTACCGTCAGGGTCAACTACCCTGAGCTGACCGTCATAGAAATTGACTTTATTTTTGTCATCGACCATACCCATGTAATACGTATGGTGAGCAAATGTATCACTCAGGATCATTTCTACATAAGCTTTGTTCTTGAGCACGATATCATCGAAGACTTTGAGCGATAGCTTGGCAAATTCCACGGAATCCTTGGCAATTTGTTCAATTTCTTTTCGTTCGTCTTCGTTGAGGCCTTTGCTGACACCGCCGGGTAAACCAAATACAGGGTGCACTGCCCTCCCGCCAAGCATCTGGATGATATGATGGTTTTGCATGCGGGTTTTTATTACAGCTCCCGCTAATTCGAGCCCGACTTTGGCAATAACACCTAAAATATTTCGTTCGGCCACAGGAGCATCCGGCCCCATGACAAAATCGGGACCGCCAAGTATATAGAAATGTGTGGTATGGTCTGTAACATAGAATGCACTATTGAGTAACTCACGAAGTTTTTTAGCCGGCCCCGGAGGATCGGTATGAAACAGGGCATCCAGTGTTTTACTTGATGCCAGGTGATGGGCTTCAGGGCAGACACCACATATTCTCTGTGTTATCTGGGGCATATCCTCTGCCAGACGGCCTTCGGTAAATTTTTCGAATCCCCTGAGTTCAGGTATCTGGAAATAAGTATTTTGAACCTCGCCTGAATCATCGAGGAAGATCGATATTTTGCCATGCCCTTCTAATCGAGTGACAGGGTCAATAGTGATTTTTCTCATTTAATTGCCGCCCTCCTTACCAACGAGTCGGGTAAACTGTAGCGATAGCATGTTCCTGCAGGGTCATAAAAATTCTTAAGGATTGCATGTATCTCATCCTCATCTTTAGAGTCAATCACGGAGGCTACTGCGCTGAGGAAATGGGCTCCCTGGTCGATGACTCCCTCTACAGAGCCGTAGCATCCGGTACAGGGCATATTTACCTGAGGGCAAAGGGCTCCACAACCGCCACGCGTGGCGATACCAACACATAGCAATCCCTGTTCCAGTAAACAGACTTCGGGGTCAGGGATGAACTCATATGAACGATAAATCTTCTTAATCTTTTTTACATCCCTTTTACGGGCACACTCATCACAAACAGCTTTAACATTGTGTGAAATTACTGTGCCCTTAGGTGGCAGTTTACCCTGGATCAGGGCCTCAAGGGCCAGCCAGGTCGTCTTTTCTTCGGGAGGACAACCAGGAATATAGTAATCGACTTCTACAACTTGATTGAGCGTGCTTACAGTATCATAGAAAACGGGAATATCAAGGTCTCCTTCAGGCACTTGATAATTCGGTTGAGGGAATACGTTGCCGTTTTTATCAGTTGATGCTGTCTCTCTATACACTGTATCGAAAATTTGCTGTCGGTTATGCAGGTTGCCTAATCCGGGTATACCGCCTCGGCAGGCGCAAGCGCCATAGGCGATAAATATCTTGGATTTTTCACGAAGCATGATGACCATATGTTCCTGTTCCGAATTTCTGATGGCGCCGTTGAACAGGCAGACATCGATGCTCTTATCCGGCATATCTTCAACATCTGCATACTTGGCATCTATAGCAACCGGCCAGAAGACAATGTCAGCTGCTTCTGCAAGTTTCAGGATCTTACCCCCGATCATTAATTGGGCTATTTCGCAACCACCACAACTCGCTGCCCAGTATAATGCCAGCTTTAACTTAGCCATCACCTTCTCCTCAGGAATCCGGCCAATCAGGAAATCCCGATATTCTGCCTCCAGCCCGGACAACGGCTTTATTGTCTGCTAGCCGATTCCTTTAACCCAAAAGCTTTATTGTTGTTTGCCGCCTTGCATTTCAGAAGAGTTTCCCACATGACTCTCTCCAGAAGCTCAGGAGCAACAGGCTTAATCAAGTAATCAACCGCACCTACTTTCATAGCCTCAACAGCCAGTTCTACCGATGGATAAGCCGTTATAACTATGCATTGCATGCGGGGCTTTAAATCCTTAGCCTCACTTAATACCTGGAGGCCGCTTTTTCCGGGCAACCTTACGTCCACGATTAAAATGTCGTAGTCCTCTTTTGCCACTAAGGTAAGAGCTTCTTCGCCGTTCTCCGTTGTTGTAACCTGATAAGTATCCTTTAGCCAGTCCCTGAGGGACTCACGTATAATCGTCTCGTCTTCAACAATCAGGACGGAGGCGCGCTCGGTCGTATGCTGCCCGGTGCTGTCCGATAATAGCTTGACCACATAATCCTGAATAGTCGTGTCCCCATACACACACCGAACTTTAAGTTTTTTATACAGTTCCTCAGGGATTCTTATGTGTATCTGCCTTTGTCTCATAGCCTGGCTATGTACCTCAACGGGTATATTGGTACTTTTACTAATATATATCATTATACCGCACCAGTCAAGTGCTAATTTTACCCCTTGACAAATAATTTTTAGTCTGGTAATTTAAAAGCAAATACTTATATACCTTCACAGGTACAAATATACCAATATACCTTTTATTATAATCATGATGGATTTATAGCGCATCTTTATTTTTATCAGGCCGGTTATGATAAACCAAATGGCGGAGGTATTAGTGGAACCGAGAATAGGAGTGTATGTTTGTCACTGTGGCAGCAATATCGCCGGCACTGTTGATGTTGAGGAGGTAAGCCGTTTTGCCGGGGAGCTGGAGTCAGTAAAGGTGGCGCGGGACTATAAGTTCATGTGCTCTGAACCGGGGCAAAACATGATCAAAGACGATATCAGGGAGCTTGGCCTTAACCGTGTAGTTGTTGCCTCCTGCTCGCCTACTTTACATGAGCCTACATTCCGCCGGGTGTGCCAGGAATCGGGGATAAATCCTTACCTGTTTCAGATGGCGAATATACGGGAGCAGTGCTCATGGGTTACGGAGGATCATGATGGTGCTACCGTGAAAGCCAAAGCGCTGGTGGGAGCGGCGGTAAATCGCGTTTACTATCATGAGCCGCTGGATGTGAGGCAGGTTTCCATAAATCCCAATACGCTGGTGGTTGGCGGAGGTATAGCCGGCATCCAGGCCGCGTTGGAAATCGCCGATGCGGGGCACAAGGTTTATCTGGTGGAGAGGACGCCCAGCATAGGTGGACATATGGCGCAACTGGATAAGACCTTTCCCACGCTGGACTGCTCTGCCTGTATTCTTACACCCAAGATGACGCTGGTCAGCCGGCATCCCAATATAGAACTGCTGACCTATAGTGAGGTTGAGGATGTATCGGGTTATATAGGCAGTTTCAAGGTTAAAATCAGGAAGAAGGCCCGCTATGTTGATATGGACAAATGTACCGGATGTGGCCTGTGCCAGGAGAAGTGTCCCTGGAAAGCCCCAAGTGAATTCGAGGTTGGCCTTGGCAAGCGGAAGGCAATTTATATTCCTTTTGCTCAGGCTGTCCCCAATAAACCGGTTATCGACGCCGAACACTGCGCGTATTTTTTAAAGGGAACGTGCCGAGCCTGCGAAAAATTTTGTGAGGCAAAAGCCATTGACTTCGATCAGAAGGATGAAGTGGTCGAGGTGGATGTGGGCAATGTGATTCTGGCTACGGGCTATGATCTATTCAAGCCTTCCGGTATTTACGAATACGGATACGGAAAACTTGACAATGTAATTACCAGTCTTGAGTTTGAGAGACTGGTGAACTCTGCGGGACCGACACAGGGGGAGATTTTACTAAAGAACGGCTCTCATCCGAAGAGCATTGCCATAATCCACTGTGCTGGTAGCAGGGATAAAGATTATCACGAGTACTGCTCCCGCGTCTGCTGCATGTATTCCATGAAGTTCAGCCACCTCATCAGGGAACATATGGCTCAGACTAAAAGTTATGAGTTTTATGTAGATATCAGGAGTTTCGGCAAGGGCTATGAAGAGTTTTATAACCGGGTAGTCGATGAACAAACCGTATTTATTAAGGCACGACCGAGTAAAGTAACTCAAGATGCTGGAAAGCTTGGTGATGAGAGTAAGCTTGTCGTTCATTACGCTTCAAGTGACGGCACTAAGCATCAGCAGCCGGTTGACATGGTTGTGATTAGTACCGCTCTCGAACCTCAAAAAGATGCGGACGCTGTCGGCCGCTTGTTTGGTGTCAGCCGCAGTGCCGACGGCTTTTTCCGCGAAAGGCATCCCAAAATGGACCCGATGGCTACAATGAATGAAGGCATATTTATAGTAGGTTGTTGTCAAGGGCCAAAAGATATTCCGGATACTATTGCCCAGGCTTCGGGAGCTGCCGGGCGCGTCCTGGCTATGATCAGCAAAGGAGAAGTTGAGATAGAGGCTACGACGTCGGTAATTGACGAAGCACGTTGCGCCGGTTGCCGTGTTTGTGAAGGCTTATGCCCCTTTGGGGCTATTTCCTTTGATGCTGAAAAGAAGGTCAGCCGTATCAATGAAGCTCTGTGTAAGGGATGCCGTGTGTGCGTGGCGGCCTGTCCCAGCGCTGCTATTTCAGGCAAACACTTTACTACCAAACAGATCATGGCTGAAATAAAGGGAATGCTGATTGAAAGTAAAAGAGGAAGTTGAAAGTGGAACCGAGAATAGGAGTGTATGTTTGTCACTGTGGCAGCAATATCGCCGGCACTGTTGATGTTGAGGAGGTAAGCCGTTTTGCCGGGGAGCTGGAGTCAGTAAAGGTGGCGCGGGACTATAAGTTCATGTGCTCTGAACCGGGGCAAAACATGATCAAAGACGATATCAGGGAGCTTGGCCTTAACCGTGTAGTTGTTGCCTCCTGCTCGCCTACTTTACATGAGCCTACATTCCGCCGGGTGTGCCAGGAATCGGGGATAAATCCTTACCTGTTTCAGATGGCGAATATACGGGAGCAGTGCTCATGGGTTACGGAGGATCATGATGGTGCTACCGTGAAAGCCAAAGCGCTGGTGGGAGCGGCGGTAAATCGCGTTTACTATCATGAGCCGCTGGATGTGAGGCAGGTTTCCATAAATCCCAATACGCTGGTGGTTGGCGGAGGTATAGCCGGCATCCAGGCCGCGTTGGAAATCGCCGATGCGGGGCACAAGGTTTATCTGGTGGAGAGGACGCCCAGCATAGGTGGACATATGGCGCAACTGGATAAGACCTTTCCCACGCTGGACTGCTCTGCCTGTATTCTTACACCCAAGATGACGCTGGTCAGCCGGCATCCCAATATAGAGCTGCTGACCTATAGTGAGGTTGAGGATGTATCGGGTTATATAGGCAGTTTCAAGGTTAAAATCAGGAAGAAGGCCCGCTACGTCGACACAGCTAAATGTAATGGTTGTACAGAATGTGAGAAAGCATGCCCGGTGGAAGTGCCTTCCGAATTCAACCTGGGATTGAGCAAGAGAAAGGCGATTTACCGCCCCTTCCATCAGGCTGTCCCCAACATCGTCACTATCGATAAAAGAGGTGCGCCTCCCTGCAGGACAGCCTGTCCAGCAGGAGTTGATGCGCAGGGATATGTGGCGCTGATTTCAAAGGGTAAATACGGGGAGGCATTGGATGTATTCAGGAGGACACAGCCATTTGCCGGTGTTTGTGGAAGGATTTGTACCCATCCCTGCGAGGCGGACTGTGAGAGAGGAAAAGTGGATCAGCCGGTGGCGATCAGATACCTGAAACGCTTTATGGCTGATTATGAACTCAAAGCAGGCAGAGGCAAAGCCAGGAAAGTAGATCTAATTAGCAAGCATAAAGTGGCTGTAATCGGCTCGGGGCCGGCCGGTTTAGCCTGTGCTTACGACCTCATAAGGCTGGGCTATCCCGTTACTGTCTTTGAGGCGGCGCCTGAGGCAGGTGGTCTGATGAGGTATGCCATTCCGGAATACAGATTGCCACGGAAAATACTTGATAATGAAATCAGCTTTATCCGAGAACTGGGAGTCGAAATACGTACAAATAGCAGGGTGGACAGTTTTAAAGAGGTCTTTGATAAGGGCTATAAAGTGATATTCATGGGCGTAGGTGCCGGCATAAGCCAGAAAATGGGTATACCTAACGAGGATATGGATGGTGTCCTGCACGCTCTTGATTTTCTGAGAAAGGTACGTATGGGTGAAGATGTCAAAGTGGGAAAACGTGTGGCGGTGATCGGAGGAGGAAATGCGGCTGTTGATGCAGCGCGCACTGCTGTGCGCCTTGGGGCCGAAGAAGTGACAATGGTATACAGGCGCTCAAGAGCTGAAATGCCGGCCCTGAATGCTGAGATTGAAGAGGGTTTGCACGAAGGGGTGAAGATACACGCACTGGCGGGGCCGGTGGCCGTTCTTGAGGAGGATGGCAAGATATCGGGAATACGATGCATCCGCATGGAACTGGGAGAACCCGACGAAAGTAAACGTAGACGTCCGATGCCGATTAAAGGCTCGGAGTTTGATATACCTCTTGATAATGTGATTATTGCGGTAGGACAATTAGTTGATAAAACATCGCTGACCAGAGATCTCGAATATACCAGCTTTGGCACGGTCTCTGTTGACCCCACGACTTTCCAAACAAATATTGATGGTGTGTTCGCTGGAGGGGATGTAATTTCAGGCCCTGACGATGTAATCTCTGCTATTGAGGCCGGTAAGGAAGCTGCCATCTCTATAGATCACTATCTGAAAGGGATAGATCTGAAAGAAGGAAGACCGGTTCGGCCGGAGCGAGTCAAAGATGTCCCCAGAGAACACATTGAAAAAAAAATCAGGAAAATCATGCCTCTACTGGAGTTGGATAGACGGAAAGATTTTGCTGAAGTGGAAACGGGTTTCACCGAAGCAATGGCAATGGAGGAGGCGCAGAGATGCTTGAATTGTGGTGTCTGCTCCGAATGCTGGGAGTGCGTCAGTAGTTGTGAGCGCGGAGCAATTGACCACAACCAGAAGGACGAAATCGTCGAAGCGTCGGTGGGGAACATTATAGTGGCCACCGGATATGAGATTTTCAAGCCTCAAGGCATCTATGAATACGGATATGGACGTTTTGATAATGTGCTTACCGCGCTTGAATTTGAACGTATGGTCAATTCGGCCGGTCCTACTGAAGGCCACGTTTATCTAAAGGACGGCTCGCAGCCGAAAAGCATAGCTATTATTCATTGTGTTGGCAGCAGGGATAAGAATTGCCACGAGTACTGTTCCCGCGTTTGTTGCATGTATTCCCTGAAGCTGGGGCATCTTGCAAGGGAACATATCCCGGGCGTTGAAGTATATGAATTTTACATCGATGTCAGGGCCTTTGGAAAAGGTTTTGAGGAGTTCTATAACCGGATAATCCGGGAGGGTACTACGTTTATTGAAGCGCGGCCTGGCGGTGTCACTGATGTGGCCGAAACACCGCAGGAGCAGGGTAAGCTCATGGTTCTGTATGAAGAAGAAACTGGTCACAATGAAAGACGCCGCTTACCGGTAGATATGGTTATTCTGAGCACCGCCATCGAGCCTCAGCCAGACGTAAAAAGTATCAGTCGTTTGTTCAATATTAACCAGAGCGCGGACGGCTTTTTCCTGGAAAGGCATCCCAAGCTTGATCCTATAGCCACGGCTACTGATGGAGTATTTGTAATCGGATGTTGCCAGGGCCCTAAAGATATTCCGGACACAGTCGCCCAGGCTTCAGCTGCTGCTGCTGAGGTATTGTCTTTAATCGGACAGGGCAATATAGAAATAGAAGCTGCCACGGCCTTCATTGATGAAAAGATCTGTTCGGGTTGTCAGATATGTCGGATCGTTTGTCCGTATAGCGCTATCGAATTTATTGAAGAAAAGGGAGTCTGCAGGGTCAACGAAGTGTTGTGTAAAGGGTGTGGCGCCTGCGTTGGCGGATGTTTCAGCAATTCTATATGTCTGAAACACTTTACCGGCGAGCAACTTGTGGCGGAGATGGAAAATATGCTGGCATAGACTTATATGGTTCGCCGGCTAAGTGAGGAAGCGAGGTGTAATAACTGATGAGACAAAAGATAGGGGATCAACCCAGAATCGTTGGATTTCTGTGTAAATGGTGCAGCTACGCGGGCGCTGATCTGGCAGGTACCAGCCGCAAAAAGTATCCGAGTAACCTGACTGTGTTAAAGGTGCCTTGTTCGGGCAGGATTGACCCGCTGTTCGTTCTCAAAGGTTTGCGTCTGGGCTTTGACGGTGTTCTGGTTTCCGGTTGTCACCCCGGCGATTGCCATTACCAGACGGGAAATTATCGTGCCCGGCGCAGGATTGTAATAACCAAGAAATTTCTGGAATATCTGGGTATTCCTGAGGAAAGGATTCAGGCTAGCTGGGTGTCTGCAGCGGAAGGAACCAAGTTTGCCCGGGTAGTTGCAGATGTGGTTGAAAATGTTCGAGCAATCGGACCCAATAACTTGTTTAATAATGAAGGTTAGTGATATGGAAAAAGAGCTACGGCAGGAGGCTGGCAAATTACTGGACGACGGGACTGTAGACTGTATAATCGGCTTTGCGCCGGGCAGCCTGAAATTCACTACAACTCCCCTTATCATTGAAGATGTAGGCGAGCTCAATAATTTGATAGTCAATCGTTTTATTAACAATAATCTGGCGAAATATTTATTGGAAGTTACTGGACGGGTGGGCATTATTGCCAAAGGCTGTGATAGTCGCTCTATTGTCAGTTTAATACAGGATAAGCAGATAACCAGACAGGATATTGTGATTCTGGGAATTCCCTGTTCAGGTTTGATTGATCTTAAGAAAGTTGAGAAGTTGTTGGCTAAAGAAAGAGACGAAATCAATGATATTGTTGTTGTTGCCGATAAAGTATCTATAACCGCGGCAGGTGAGAAAAGAGAGGTTGCTTTGTCGAGTGTTCTATTCGATCATTGTCTCGGGTGCGAGTTACAAATTCCCAAAGAATATGACTTGCTCATCCAGGGCCCGGCAGCCGAAATTTGTAATTATGAGGTAAGCAGAAAGCATATCAAAGAACTGAAGAAAATGTCACCTG
>JAQTLG010000012.1 GCA_028715025.1 Dehalococcoidia bacterium
AAACGCCGGTACCGGTAATAAAGATAAAGCTCAAGAAGATCGCGCCTTCGGTGATTCTGTCGACGGTGGAGTCGAAGAGCGCACCGAAACTGGAGGTCTTTTGCATATAACGAGCAAGCGCGCCATCGAGCAGATCAAACAGCCCGGCCAGTAAGAAGATGAGAGCTCCTGCCACGAGATGGCCGAATCCTACAACCACTGCAGCTATCAGGTTTATCACCAGGCCGATAGTGGTCATGATATCGGGCGTCAACTTCAGCCTGCTGATGAGCGGGACAAGCGGATCGGTGATTAAGCGTCCGGCTTTCCTGCGTAATTCCTGGAAACTTGACACTTCCTTATCCTTTTAAATTCGAGGAGATGGAGGTGTAGTAATCGACGACCTGGCGGCTAACGTTTTCCCAGCAGTATTTATTAGCCGTGGCCACTCCCCTCTCCGCCATCGATAGTCTTAATTGCCTGTCGTTCAGCAGTTTTAACAAACAGTCCGCCACTGATCGCGGATTGTTCGGCCGGGCCAGCAAACCTTCCTGGCCGTGTGTAAGCACACTGGCATAGCCTGGAATATCGGTTGCCACTACGGGTGTACCGCTTGCCATGGCCTCCAGCAGAACCATGCCAAAGCTTTCGCCACCGGTGGCCGGAGCGCAGAAAATATCGGCTGTGCGGTATAACTTCGGCAGATCGTCGAAAGTGACATAGTGAGTGAATACCGCATGGTCGTTTAGAAGTATTTTTGCCATGGTTTTATACTGGAAGCGCAGCATGAGACCGGGGCCGGCGATGATCAACCGAAAATTGGGGAAATCCTTCTTCACGAGGGAACATGCCCGGATCAAGTCGCCCACTCCCTTGCGTTCTTCCAGCCTGCCCACGAAAAGAATATTCAGTCGATCGTCTTTGAACTCGTCCATGATCGGTCCTTCAGGATAGTAAAGATGGATATCCACTCCGTTGGGTATGATACGGTAGTCGGCCGTAAGATATTTGGATATGTAATCACGAGCCGGCTTTGAGACCGCGATTTTTCCATGCATCTTGGCGCCGAGTTTGCGCATGGTAGAGCGGTTCAGCCAGTACAATCTGGATTTTTCGTGGCAAGCATGAAAGGTGCCCACGTTAATCGACTTTGATTCAATAAGAGTGCTGAGACAGAGCATGGGGATGAAAGGTTCGTGCAGGTGGATTATCTCAAATTCTTCCCTGTCCAGTACGCGCCGCACCTGATACGGCAACCATGGGGAGAGTGCGATGCGCGCAGTGGTGCCGCCGTATGGTATGGGTATAGGACGGCCAACGGCCGTAACCTCTTCATCGAAATAGCGCACGCTTTTCCTGCGCACCGGGGCGATGATCTTAACAGAATGGCCCATCAAATGAAAATGGTGGGCCAGGTAAGATATGTGGTAGATGACACCGCCGGGATGAGAGTAATCGTATGGCGAAACCAGCCCGATTTTCATCATACTGCTATAACAGAGCCCTTACGCTGAATCCGGCAGGCAAATGGGCTTCTGCTGCTCCTGCCCGGCGATGAACTGCTCAACGCGCCTGCGTGCTTCGTCGTCTGAATACTGGATGGGCGGTGATTTCATGAAATAGGAGCTGGGGGCTACGATGGATCCGGACAGGCCACGGTCCCTGGCTATCTTGAGACAGCGGACGGCATCAATCACTACGCCCGCGGAGTTGGGGCTGTCCCAGACCTCGAGCTTGCATTCAAGGTTAAGAGGCACATCGCCAAAAGTGCGCCCCTCCATTCGGATATGGCAGAACTTGCGGTCCAGCAGCCAGGGCACATAATCGCTGGGGCCGACATGTATATTATCGGGATTCATCTCGTAGTCCATCTGGGATGTGACGGCATTGGTTTTGGAGATCTTCTTGGACTCAAGGCGCTCTCGCTCCAGCATATTATAGAAATCGGTATTGCCTCCGAAATTGAGCTGGTAGGTGCGCTCCAGTTTAACGCCGCGATCACGGAAAAGACGCGTAAGCACGCGGTGCACGATGGTGGCGCCGACCTGAGACTTGATGTCATCGCCGATAACCGGCATGCCGGCTTCATGGAAACGGTTGTGCCAGTAAGGCTCCCGCGCTATAAAGACGGGTATGCAATTGACCAGGCCCACACCCGCATTGAGAAGTTGTTCGACATACCATTTAGTCGCCTCTTCGCTGCCAACCGGCAGGTAGTTGATTGCGACATCCGCTTTAACCTCTTTAAGTATGTTAACGATATTGGCGGTAGGTCCCGGCGCCTTCTCAATGATTTTACCGAGGTACTTACCCAGCCCGTCATGGGTCATGCCCCGCACGACCTTTACGCCGGTGGTGGGGACATCACAGAATTTATATGTATTGTTGGGCGCGGTGAAAATGGCCTCTGCAAGGTCTTTGCCAACCTTGTTACGATCGATGTCTATAGCCGCCACGAAGTTGATATCCTTAATGTGGTAGCCTCCCAGGTTTATATGCATAAGGCCCGGCACGAACTCATCGTCCCTGGCTTTCTTGTAATAATGTACTCCCTGGACGAAGGAGGAAGCACAATTTCCGACTCCAATAATGGCTACGTTTATTTTTCCCATCTGGTTAACTCCTTACCGGCTCAGGCGGCAGGCTCACTTGCCGTCCTGGCCACTATCTTTAAGCATCTCTTTGACGATCTGACGTGGTCTCACAAGCCACATGGGGATTCTGGACTCGTGCAGTATCTTGTCCGCCACGCTGCCCAGTACCCAGCGCGCGATACCGCTCCTGCCGTGTGTGGACATGGCGATGAGGTCGGCCTTTTCTTCTCTGGCCACTTCAATGATCTTGCCGGCGGGATCGCCCGATACGATCCTGACTTTTACATCGAGGCCCCTGGCGCTCAGCCGTGTGTCGACTTTATCGAGGTATTTCTGTCCTGCATCGTGCATGGCTTTAACGAATCCGGTAAATTCGGGCCCCAGCCAGCGTGCCTCAATGGCGTGAGGCGCAGGCAGAACGTGGACCAGTACTATCGAGGCACCGGTCTTGAGGGCTATGGCCTCGGCATCATGCATAGCCGCCCCGCCTGTTTCAGAACCATCAAGGGGTGCAAGGATACGCTTGAACGCAGCCTTTCTGTCCCTATCCATTTCCCTCACCTGTTTGCTGTGTATACCCAGTACAGGTACGGTGGCCCGGGAGGCCACCTTTTCAAATACACTGCCCAGCCACCATCTGCGAAGGCCGCTGATTCCGTGCGTGGCCATAATGATGAGGTTCATATGGTGATCGCGTGAATAAGCAAGGATGCTCTCGGGCGGACCACCGTAAAGCATCCGGCCTTTAGCTTTTATCTCATGCTCCCGGGTAGTGACCTCCGTGTAATTGAGCAACTCTTGATGTGAGTCGCTATAAAGCAGCACAGCCCTGCAGGTTATGTCGTTCTTCTGGAGGTGCTCGACCGCGTGGTGTACATAGTTATCCAGTAGCTGATTAACTCTGCGCCTTTTGCTGCCGAGCCCGACTCCCAGGATATAAACCTCCGAGTCAAACCTGATGGCAATGTCCCTGACGTATGGAAGTACGGTCTCCGCCTCGGTGGACCCATCGAGCGGGACCAGTATTTTCTTAAACATGTCCACTGAAAATCCGCTTTATTATAACAGATTATTGTACTGTTCTTGTATTACGCAAGATTTTTATGCTAACTTATAGCGTGATATATGACTTCCACTCGCATACTTTTCACAGCGACGGTGCCCTTTCCACTCTGGAGTTAATCAGACGTGCCGTGGTGAGAGGATATTCGGCTATCGCAGTAACCGATCATATAGGAGCCGGTGCACTGGAAAGGGTCATAAAAGAAGTGAGCCGGGACTGCGAACTGGCTGGCTCTCACTGGAATATTGTAGCTGTGCCCGGTGTTGAACTCACGCATGTGCCTCATGAGGCCATAGACGGACTGGCAAAGAGAGCCAAGGAACTGGGAGCGTGGCTGGTAGTGGTTCATGGGGAATCACCCGTTGAGCCGGTAGAGGAAGGGACAAATCTTGCAGCAGTTAAATCAAAGTATGTTGATATACTGGCACACCCCGGCCATATGACCGCCGAGGTGGCTGAGCTCGCTGCAAAGAACGAGGTTTTTATTGAGATTACTACAAGACGGGGTCACTGTGTTACTAATAAGCACGTGGCCAGGATGGCCCGTGAAGCGGGGGCACTAATGCTGCTGAACTCGGACAGCCATGATGAGGACGATCTGCTGACGACTGCCCTGGCAAATGAAACTCTGGTCCAGGCTGGTGTCAACAGCCGTGAGATCGATCAGATACTGGAACACAACCCGATGAAGCTTCTTCAGAGGATCAGGCGGCGGTCCTGAAAACAGAACCAGGAAATTTGCGACTTAGCTCTTGCCGATACGATATACCTTGGTCCCGCAGATCGGGCAAACGCCTTTGGTCGCCGGCCTTCCATTCTTCAGTTTAACATGCACGGGGTTTTTGATCTCAACCTTTTTCCTGTCCTTAAAGCAGTAAGCCTGGGTCATGAGGCACCTCCTGAAGCTATTTTATAGCTCTTAAGGCTAATATATCCAATAAGGTTAGGTATGTCAAGCAGATGTAGATAGTAAGTGAAAAATCCTTGCTATTCTAGAGATTGAAAACCTTTTGGGGATGCCACAGACCATTTTCAGCCGCGAATTTCATTACGGCCAGCAGCTGACCTTCCTGAGTATAAGCAGAGCAGTAATCCTTTGAGTAGGGGTCGTATATATCAAGAGTGATATCGAGGCCTTTTGCTACGCGCGCGGCCTGTATCTCATCAAGATATACCCGGCCACCGTCGGTAAGCGCATAATCCAGAGGGAAAAGCAGTTGCTCCAGGCGGCCCTCCCCAGCCGCTTCATGTAATTGACCGGGAGTGACGGCATCCTCTATTTTAAAAGGTCCGTACGAGGTGCGTTCCAGATCCTTAAGATAAGCGTAGCAACCGAGGTTCATGCCCAGATCATTGGCCAGCGATCGTATATACGTACCTTTTGAGCAGGATATTCTCAGTTTCAGGTAAGGCAGGTTAAAACCTAATATCTCGATATCATGGATATGGACCCTGCGCGGTTGAAGAATTACTTCGCGGCCGGCTCTGGCCAGTGAGTAAGACTTCCTGCCATTGATTTTAACGGCGCTGAAGGCTGGCGGCACTTGTAATATAGATCCATTGAATGCGCCAAGCGCTTCTTCTACCAGTGTACGAGATATATTATTCAATACGCCACGGGCGATAACGCGGCCTTCGCTGTCATACGTATCGGTGCTTAAGCCCAGTTCGATCTCGGCCAGATATTCCTTGGGACGCTCCATGAGGTATTCAGCAACGCGGGTGGCCTGCCCCAGGCAAACGGGGAGAACGCCGCTGGCAGCTGGATCGAGTGTACCGGCATGGCCGACTCGTCGCTCACCACTCAGGCGGCGAACTCCGGCCACGATGCTGAACGATGAGCAGCCGGCCGGCTTATTTACGTTTAGCAGCCCGTTTAAGCCCATCCGCCCCACCTTTATTATCCTCCGCTGCTACCCTGTCGATCAGATTGACGAGGTTAACACCGTGCTCGATGGAGTCATCAAATTCAAAGCTGAGTTCGGGAGTGACCCTGATATTCAGGCGGTGGGCCAGCTCGCGCCTCATATAGCCGGCAGCCGAGTTAAAGCCCTTCAGTACCTCGTCCCGGTCCGGTGTGCCTCCCAGGGTGCTGATGGATACGCGAGCGGTTTTGAGATCATTGGAGATCTCGACTGCAGTCACGCTGATCAGGCCATTGAGACGGGGATCGTTGATATGCTTGCGCAGCAGGTCGCTGATCTCGATCTGGATTAGATGGTTTAGACGTTCTGTACGCCTGGTCATGGCATTCTCCGCAGTAATATTTGAAGTAGAGTATCAGACGTTATCGGTGAGTATCTATCAGTCCACCTTTTCCTGGCGGACGAATTGCAGGATATCGCCGACCTCTAAATCATTGAAGTTTTCAAGTTTCACGCCGCATTCCAGTCCTGTCGCCACTTCTTTAACATCGTCCTTGAAGCGTCGCAGGCCGGCTACCTTCGATTCAGCTACAACCTTACCTCCGCGTATTATCCTGACCAGTGAATCTCTGGTGGCCCTGCCTTCTTTGATCTGTGAGCCGGCAATCTTGCCTCTCTTGCCAGCCTCGAATACGGCTCGGACCTCCGCCTGGCCGGCCACTACATCGATGTACTCCGGTTCAAGCATGCCTTTAAGCGCCTTTTCAACATCTTCAATGAGTTTATAGATCACATTATACTGGCGAACACTGATCTTCTCCTGCTCAGCCATGCGTATAGAGCCGGTTTCAGGCTTGCTGTTGAATCCTATTACCACCGCCCGGGAGGCTGCGGCCAGCAATATATCGCTCTCTGTGATGGCGCCGGTGCCTGTATGGATGACTTTGACCCTGGTTTTATCGTTGCTCAGGCGCTCCAGCGAATCCTTGATCGGCTCGATGCTGCCGTGTACGTCGGTCTTGAGAATGATATTCAGCTCCTTTATCTCGCCTGCGCTGGCCTGCGCGGCTACCGACGTGAGGCTTACGCCCCTGGACGTGGTCGTGGCCAGCCCGGTGTTCCTGTTTTTCTCGATCAGAGCTTTGGCTTCCTTTTCATCGCTCACAACCTGGAATACCTGGCCTGCATCGGGTACGGAATTCATGCCCAGAATCTCCACAGGAGTTGCCGGCTCAGCTTTACGTATATTTTTCCCATCGTCATCGAACATAGCTTTGATTTTGCCGCCTACAGTGCCTATGACAAGGTTATCGCCTGTTTTGAGGATGCCTTTCTGCACCAGCAACGTTGCTATGGGACCACGATTTTTATCAAGCTTGGCTTCTATTACTATACCTTCAGCGAGACAATCCACCTCTGCCTTAAGCTCCAGGATATCGGCAACCAGCAGAAGGTTCTCCAGCAGGTCGTCGATGCCCTGTTTCTTCTTGGCCGAAACAGGAACACATATTACATCGCCGCCCCATTCCTCGATTACCACACCAAGGTCAGCAAGCTGCTGCTTGATACGGTCGGGATTGGCATTGGCCTTATCGATTTTATTGAGTGCTACGACTATATTTACGCCTGCCGCCCGCGCATGGTCCAGCGCCTCGATTGTCTGAGGCATAACGCCATCGTCTGCCGCCACTACCAGGACAGCTATATCCGTGGCTCTGGCGCCCCTGGCACGCATAGCGGTGAAAGCTTCATGGCCGGG
Source organism: Dehalococcoidia bacterium (assembly GCA_028715025.1). Taxonomy (GTDB): domain Bacteria; phylum Chloroflexota; class Dehalococcoidia; order GIF9; family UBA5629; genus CAIMUM01. The sequence goes on from JAQTLG010000012.1 coordinate 7,261, forward strand.
TGTATCAAGGAAAGTAATCTTGCGGCCTTTCATCTCAACCTGATAAGCGCCTATATGCTGGGTGATGGCGCCTGCCTCTCCGGCAGCCACGTTGGTCTGACGGATGGCATCCAAGAGACTCGTTTTGCCATGATCTACATGTCCCATGATGGTGATAACCGGCGGGCGCGAGCGCAGTTTGGCGCTCAGCGAGGACACCTTCTGCCTGCCCTGGGCGTCGGCCAGCAGCTTTTTAGCTGTGAATCCGAAGTCAGCTACCAGTTTTGACGCGACTTCGTAGTCCAATGACTGGTTGATGTTGGCCATTATGCCGTTGCGCATCAATTGTTTGATTATCTCAATGCCACTTACGCCCATCTGATCGGCCAGCTGCTTGACCGTTATTACCGGGGGTAATCCTATTTGTGACGTGTTGGTCGTGTTCTCGCCCGGTGCCTGTTCCTGCCTGTTTTTCATTGAATACTTTCCTTCTTTGTCAGGCCTCTGCCGTATTCCAGCAGCAGAAGCCGGTTATCTGCAGATAAATTTGTACGCAATCCGTGCTCAACGCGGTTGCTTTTCAATCCCTTTTCCCAGCATTCGCTTGACAGGCAGAGGTAGACGCCGCGGCCCGGCTTTTTCCCTTTCAGGTCGGCCTCTATAGCTTCACCTGAACATACCAGCCGGACGAGATCACGTTTTCCTGCCTTTCTCCGACATGCGATGCAGGTGCTCTCCGGCACATGTCTGATCCGTGGTTGCTTCGGCTTATGTTCAACTTTCAAAGTCTTCATCTTCGTAGTACGTTTTCTTGTTGGCTTTGGTTTTCTTGGCCTTAACGCTGGCGTCCTTTCCCTCTTGCTCTTTCTTGGGCGCCTCTTTCTTCCTTGATTTCCCATTTCTGCCGGCCATGATCTCCTCGGCGAAACGGATCTTGGACGGCTGCTGGGGCAGAGTTGCGTCAACAGGCATTAAAATTTCGATGCCTACGCCTTCGGGCTGTCCTTCGCCCTCTGCTGCGGCAACAGCGGCCTCACCTTCAGGTCCCGTCTCCTCTCCGGTTGCAAGTTCCTCAATGGTTTCTTCAGCAGGCGCAGGGACTTCGGCTTCCAGCGCCTGTTCAATAACCTCGGCCTCGGCCACCTCATCCTTTTGCGCTGCCTTCTCGGCTTCCATCTCCGAGGCGCTCTTGATATCGATACGCCAGCCTGTCAGCTTGGCAGCGAGGCGGACATTCTGCCCTTCCTTGCCGATAGCCAGGGAGAGATGCTTGTCCGGCACCTTAACCAGGGCAGCGGTCTCGGTCGAGTTAAGGGTGACGCTTAAAACTTGAGCCGGACTGAGGGCGTTAGCTATAAAAATGCGGGGATCATCGGACCACTGTACCACGTCGATCTTCTCGCCGTTCAGTTCATTGACTATGTTCTGTATGCGTATTCCCCGTAGTCCTACGCAGCAGCCCACCGGGTCAATGCCGCTCTGGCGAGAGAACACTGCAACTTTGCTACGATAACCGGCCTCTCTGGCCACGCCCTTGATCTCTACTGTGCCTGCAGCGATTTCGGGTATCTCAAGTATCAGCAGATCCCTCAGCAGATTGCGGTGCGCTCTGGAGGCAATCACCTGAGGGCCCCTGGTGGTACGCGCTACCTCTACAATGTAAAGCTTGAGGCGCTGACCCTGGCGGTAACGCTCGGTTGGAGACTTCTCATTCTGGGGTATGACTGCCTCTGTCTTGCCAATATCGATGACAACATGCTCGGGTGTAACGCGCTGCACGGTGCCGGTAACGATCTCGCCCTCTTTGCCCACATACTCCTCATAGATAGCGCCTCGCTCTGCATCATGCAGCTTCTGGAGAATTACCTGCTTGGCAATCTGTGCGGGTATGCGGCCGGCATTGGGGGGCGGCAGCTCGGCGACGATAGTGTCGCCGACCTTAAGGGTCTTGTCTTTTTTTTTGGCCTCTTTGAGGGAGATCTCGCGGTACTCGTCTTCGGGAGCTTCGGAGACCATCTTTTTCATAGTGAGTTTAACTTCACCTGAAATGGGATGGATTTTAACTGCTATATCCTCACCATGTGTGAACGATTCTTTGCGGTAGGCTGAAACCATGGCTGATTCCAGCGCAGTCAGGACTATCTCCTTGGGCAGATTTTTCTCTGCCGCAAGCTGCATGAGGGCATTCATAAACTCGGTCTTTACCATCAAACTCCCTCAGTATGCATTTTTTCTCAATAAAAAAGTGGGTACAAGGACCCACTTTTCGGACGAGTATTGAATTCATTAAAATAGTATCACATCATTAATAGAAATGCAAACGCTGCCCGTACGTCGCGTTGCCCGGCGGCAACAGCCTGTCGATGGCGAGACGGATTACACAGTTAAGCGGGTGGCGGGAACAGCTTGAATTTTACCAGCGACCGTTGCAGAGAACGGTGCCTGATAGCATCCAGAATTACTTTGCTGTGCCAGTCAAAGGTGATGTCCGGGGAGGTCAGCAGGGACTCGTGTATCCCATGGCGCAGGATGACCTGGAAGATATGTTCGGACTGCTTATCTGTCAGGCCCCGGTAAAATCGGTGCGCCCAGTAATCTATGTCAAGCTCATGTTTCAGAATTTTATGCCAGCGTTTCTGGTAAAGCGCAAGATGCCTGGTTGAAAGGTCACCGGCCTTAAGCGATTCATCGAGTGTTCGTACGGCTATCCCTGCACAAATAAGGCTGAAATAGATGCCTCCGCCTGTAGTAGGTTTGGTTTGTCCGGCGGCATCACCGACTACCAATATACGATTGGCATAAGTTTTCGTCAGAGGCTTAAGAGGAATAGAGCCGAAACTGATGTCAGGTGAGGCGGGTGGTATTTTCCCCTGTCCCTCAAGATATTTTAGGAAATCGGCTATTGCCGGTCCCGGATTAGACTTGCTTAAGAGGCCGGCTTTGGCTTTGCCGGGAAGTGTCGGAACCAGCCAGGCGAAGAATCCCGGCGCTATCTGCCTGCCTGAGTATACTTCTACCTCATCGATATTCTTACAGGTTACTTCTGCCTGGGCGCCGTATGCATACTCGCGTATCCGTCCTAAGCCGACCTGCCTTATCAGGCCCGGCGCTGTCCCGCAGGCAATCACACAAGCCCGGGCGGACAATTCCAGCGGCCTTGAGCCTTGCGTCGCTTTAACATAGACACCGCGGTCATCGCTTTGCAGGCCGGTGGCAAGCGCGGAGAAAAAGTAATCAACCCCGATTTTACCGGCCTGTTCCGCTACGAGTCGGTCGAGCGCCGCGCGGTCAAGTATATAAGCCTGAGTGGTCTCACGTTCAATTCTGATATGGTTGCCTGCAGGCGAAACGATTGTTGCCGACCGTGCCTCTCTCTGGATTACTCTGTGTGAGCCGGGCAGCATATCGAGGCAGGCCTGGCTTATTATGCCGGTACAGCTTGTTTTATGGCCCGGCTCCGGATGTTTTTCCAGAACTGCGACTGAGTGTCCCAGACGGGCAAACTCTCGAGCAGTATAGCTCCCGGCTATGCCGGCGCCGATCACAATTATGTCATACATGGTTGGCCCCAAATTGGTTCAGATGGAAGCACTGACGGCCCGGTTTGAAAATTGCGCTTATTTCGGCTTTAATCCGCCGAACCTGCGTTGACGTCTGCCAAAGTCCGTCAGCGCTTTCTGAAGCTCATCGCGGCCGAAGTCGGGCCAGAGCACCGACGTGAAATAGAGTTCGGCATATGCTGACTGCCAGATAAGAAAATTGCTTACTCGCATCTCTCCACCCGTCCTTATAAAAAGGTCGGGATCGGGCATGTCAGCTGTGTACAGATATCTTGAGAAAACACTCTCGTCCAGACTGTCGGGTTTAATCCTGTTGCGTATGATTTGTTGCGTCGCGTTAACGATTTCGCTTCTGCCCCCGTAATTGAAAGCGACATTAACCGTCAGGCCGGAGTTATTGCTGGTCTTTTCGATAGCAGCCCTGGCTTTTCTCTGAATTGCCTCCGGCAGCCGGTCTTCTTTGCCCAGGTGACGGATGCGGATATTCTGCTCGTGAGCTATTTTAACAGCCCGGTCAAGGTTTTCGGAGAGGAGTTTGATTATGCCATCAACCTCTGCCTTGGGCCTGCTCCAGTTTTCGGTCGAGAAAGCATAAAGAGTCAGGTAGGGGATTCCGTATTCAGCAAATATCTCTACAAAATCACGGGCATGAAGCGCACCCTGCTTGTGGCCGTACAGGCGTGGTTTGTGCCTCCGGGCGGCCCACCTGCCATTTCCATCCATCACAATGGCAACATGCTGAGGCAGCCCGAATTTCTTTAACGAGCCTGTCAACGACCTTGCCCCCCGGGCCCATCCTGTTTCACGGGTGTGACCTCTGCCGCGAGAGGTTTCTTTATATACTGGTGGCTGGATTGATTTAACACTATCATATCGGGTTCAAGGTCGCTGGTAAGGCAGACATGAGATCCTACAGTGGAGTTGGGGCCAACCTTGCGACCGGGCAGGATGCCTGAATTAATACCGGTTTTGCAATCATCTCCGATGATGGCCCCGAAATGGTCTCTGCCGGTTGATAATCTTTGACCTTCGTATTTTACCGGTATATCCGTCTGATCAAAGCGGAAATTGGCCGTTACGCTGCCTGCCCCGAATGAACAGCGGTTGCCGATAATGGAATCACCTATATAAGAGGAGTGAAACCAGCAGTCATCGCCGGTATAGGAGTTTTTTATCTCAGTAGAAAATCCGACTACACAGTTTGCGCCGACGTGGCTGTACTCCCTGACCAGCGCGCCGTTGCCAATTACAGTGTTAGGGCCGATGTAAACCGGTCCTCGTACTACAGCATTCTCAAGTATACGCACGTTTTCCCCTGTTATTACTTTACCGGACAGGGTTGCCCGATCCGATATAGAAAGCGATGGATCGATCTGTCCCTCCGCCGAATCGAGGAAGTACCTGACTATATCAAAGATATGCCACGGGTATTTGATGGGAGCCCAGAAACCGTTATACCTTACCACTTTAATTTTATAGGCATGCCTGACCATGCCATCCATAGCACATTCGTAGACATCATCACGCGTGGTTTTGACGATGTCTATATATTCGAAAAGCTTGTGTATATCTGTATGAAGGTGCAGGAGAATATTTACGAGGTTGCCGGGCTCAGTTCCCGGCTCGGGCTTTTCCACTATCTGCGTAAGTTCGTTATCCCCGTTCACTGCGAGGTAACCCCCCGGGAAATACTGGCTTACCTCGTATCCGATGATATAGGACGTAGCCTTCTGGCTGCGGTAGGCATCCAAAAGCGCAAGGTAAGCAGCGCCGTCGAAAACATCGTTGGGATTAACGACAATAATCGCGCTGTCAAGAAGGCTGGCTGCCGATTTCAGGGCGTCGGCGATGCCCAGCGGTTGTGACTGAATCACAAATTCGAATTCAGCCCCGGTTATAGACCCGGCAATCTGTTTTATGCGCTGCATGTTGTTCGGATTACCCACCATGACGAAATTGCTCAGCCCGGCTTTTCGGGCCAGTTCCACCTGATGCTCCAGTAACGGTTTCCCCATAAAATCGAGCAGGAACTTATCCTCAGTAATGGGGAACATCCTTTTGCCTACGCCCCCGCAGAGAAAGACGACTTTCATCAGGTTAACCCCTTGGCCGCATCTTTGAGCACAGAAAGCCCCATATTGAGAAGGCTGCGCGCGTGTTGCTGGCTGATGGCTTCAGCCAGGACGCGTATGGCAGGCTCGGTGCCGCTGGCGCGTATCAGTAACCAGCCCTCTGCGAATTCAAAGCGCAGGCCGTCCAGATCATTTAATGAAGCTGCGCTGAGTTTATCCGACTGCTGCCTGACCTTTGCCATGACATTTGATTTGTTTTCGTTTGCGCAGGCTATTTTGTCTTTGAGAAAAAACAATGGCGGCAGGGTAGCCAGAAAAGAGCGGATGTCGCTTACATGCTTTATTGAGCGCAGCAGGGTCAGTGCGGCAAAGATGCTTTCGGGATAGAAACCGGCCTGCGGCAGTATAAAGACACCAACGGATTCCACACCGAGAGCGGCGTCGTTATCCTG
>JAQTLG010000013.1 GCA_028715025.1 Dehalococcoidia bacterium
GTCGCGGGAATGGTGCCAGGGCAGAGTTTCCAGCGCCAGCAATGATTTAAGCGAGCGCTCGACGTCTTCTGCCCTCTGCTGTGATTCCACTTCGACTACGTACTCGGCAAAGCGGAGACGTGATTGCAGCGACGGGGCTTCGAGGACGACCGGCTGGACATCGATTATCGAAATGCCCTCCGGCAGTTGGGGGGCAACTTTCTGAATGAAATTGCCGGGAGTGATCCGTCGGCTGAGAAAAACGTCCATTAACTCGGATTTACTGATAACGCCCACAGCCAGGGGAGCGGCCAGGGAGATCCTGGGATGGGGGCTGAAACCCTCAGAGTAGGCCAGTTCTACACCCGCCCTGCGAAATACGCGTTCCCAGAGCCTCATCAGGTCGAGATGTGAAAGGAATTTAAGCTGCGGGCCGCGGCTAAACTTAAGGCGCAGACGGTGCATTCTTTTCCCTGGTTATGGTGATGCGCTCGATCTTACGGTTGACGATCTCCGTAATAGTGATCCTGAGGTCACGATACCTGAAATGCTCGCCTTTTCTCGGAATGCGGCCAAGGTGGCTGAGGATGAATCCGGCTACCGTGTCATACTCACCCGCGGGCAGGTCCAGGTCCAGCTCATCGTTGGCCTCCTCAACCCTGAGACCTCCATCGATATCATAGGTGTTTGCATCTATGGGAATGATCTCTTTCTCACCGGCCACCATTTCGTCCCCGATGCTTCCCATGATTTCAGAAGCCATATGCTCGAGGTTGGCAATGCCGGCCACACCGCCGAACTCATCTATGACGATGGCCATATGGAAGTTGTGGTCGCGCATCTCAGCCAGCATCTCGCCCAGCCGCTTGGTCTCGGGCACGAAGTAGGCCTGCCTGACCAGGCCGTCAACGGGATCAGCGTCCTTTATCTCGCCTCTGGCTATAGCCATCAATACATCTTTAACCGTCAGCATGCCGATCACATTGTCCATCGTATCCCGGTAAACCGGGAACCTCGAATGGGGGTGCTCGCTGTAAGTTTGGAGGAATTCCTGCAGCAAAGTGCCCTCCTCGATAAAAGAGATCTCCGTTCGCGGTTGCATAACGTCGCTGACCGGTCGGTCGGGGAACTCGAAAGCCTTATGTATCATATCGGCTTCCGTCTCTTTCCAAACCTCCTCGGCTTCGCCAACATCTATAGCAGTGCGAATCTCGGCTTCATCAATAGTCATCCTTACCTCTCCCGCATCTGTGACCATGCGGGTGAAGCCGTCTCCGATCTTATTCAACACCCACACAAAGGGGTAAAGTATCCAGATCAGAAGCCGGACAGGTATGCTGTAGGCAAGGGCCAGCTTCTCAGCATTGTGGGCTGCAACCGTCTTGGGGATTACCTCCCCCAGTACCAGCACCAGTATAGTAATACAGATGGTCGCCACCAGAGCGCCCATATTGGGGCCGAAAAAGCTCACCGCAATGATCGTGCCCAGTGACGCTGCTGCGATATTGACCACATTGTTTCCCAGCAATATGGCCGAGAGAAACATGCCGGGCTGTTTCTGAAAGCTTTCCAGTATATCTGCAAACTTCACATGGTGGCTGAGCAGGTGCTTGACCTTTATACGGCTCAGCGAAACAATAGCCACCTCCGCGCTGGAGAAGAAAGCAGATAACAGAAGGCAGACCAGTATTAATATGAAGTATAGGGTACGTTCACTATCCATACGATGCCCGTTCGCGCCGGGCTAAAGCTATGATATCATCCGCTATCTGCACAGTCAAAGTTTGCGGCGGGCTTGCATATCGCGTGGCATAGTGAAAGACCGCCCGCTAAACGTGATAGAATTATAGGACTATGCAGGTGGACTTCGCTTTTATCTGTGACTACGCTGAGGCTACCAACAAGGTCAATGCGCTCGGCATAGGATTCGACACCATTATGACCGGCAGAGTACCTGTCAGACACCCGAATTTCTTTCTGGTTATCCAATTACGTGCCAATGTCGTTGAAGCGGGGGACAAGAACTTCGAGGTACACCTCATCGACGACGATGGAAAGCAGATAATTCCTCCTATCAAAGGCAAACTTAATATACCACGTCCTCCGGCGGGAACTGAGAGCACCGGCCGTATAGCCATGCGCTTCGATGGCGTTGAGTTCCCCAAGTACGGCGTATACTCGATACACGTGCTGGTCGAAGGACACGAGATGAGCAGAATACCCCTGAGAGTGGCCCAGCCACCTGCAGCTCCACAGAATTAGTGCAAGAATAGCCTATTCTTATGATCCACGCCGCTTATAATCCGGGCACCAGACTGCGTTGGGCCGGGCAGGCTGGTGGCATGCTCCTCGCCAGTCGTACTTACAAGAATCACACAGTATCACTTTCATACCCAGAGCCTGCTTAATGCTTATCTTGAGATTATCGAACCATGAAGGTTTGGTTTTCTTTCGCACTGACATAATTCATGAGTTTACTTCGCAAATCCGCCGGCTGTCAAAAACCCGCTGTCCGTAGTAATATATCTGACTCCGCCCGAATAAGGAGGTCACTATGGCGCACTGGGAACATCGCAGGGAGAGCAACTGGGTTAAATTCAGCTTTAACCAGCCTTATCAGGCGGGTTTGAGCCGCTTGAGGGACGAGGTGCTGGGTAAGACAGATTACGATCCGGCCGTGCTATGGCAATGGGGGACCATGCAGGCCATGTCCGTCGTCCGTATATTGAAAGACTGCGAAAAGGAGTTCGGAGAGCAGGGGCAACAGCTTGTAAACAGGGCGCTGATCAGAGTCGGCCATGAGGTGGGGGAGCAGCTATTCACCGGATTGGAAAAACCGCAGGGCTTGAGTGAAGCGGAGATGGTCAGCTTCTTTGCCACGGTCGTCAACCGCATAGTATATGCATCGCTGGAAGAACCGCGTATAGACGCCGACGACAGGATCAGCTTCGATATCATCTGGTGCCCGCACCAGGACCACTATTCGGCCTTCGATTGCCGTGTCCAGCGTTATCTGGTGCAGGGGATGCTGGATGCGTTTTTTGAGACTGGCTGGATCAGCAGTGACTGGCAGGTCAAGTTCACCTGCACCATACCGGCCGGCGCCAGAGTTTGTACATTTATCCTGTGGAAGGCCGGCGGCCTGGAGAAAGCCGAGTGGGAATTGTACACCAGGAAACTGGAGCAGCGGGCGCTCAAAGAATCTCAGCGATGATAAGAGAAAATCACAGGCCGACCGGACGAATAAGCTGCATTTGAAAAGGACAAATCGTTAAATCAACTACTCGCCCTACTGAACTTTGAAAGGAATAGATAATCGTTCTTCGCCATTGAATAACAGCCTCGCCGAGTAATCCCCTTTGATAAGCTCCCCTTTGCTTGTGGCCAGCCTTGCTGCAACCGCCACGGTGCCGACAAAGGTATTCTCGTCCTCTGCTACCTGGTAATTATCGACACCGGCTTCATCGCTGCTTACAATTATCCACTGAACATTAACCCGGGTACCTGGCGGGGCATTGTAGATCCTGGCCCCGAAGAGGATCTCAGGAGTGTTCGACGAAAAACGGGACGACACGTTGACCTCTTTCTGCTCCTCGTCTGTAAATGCATATACGTTCGCTTCACCGATGTAAAGCGCCGGCAGCAGACCGGCTTCAACCACGCTGAACGGCAGCTTCAATTGCTCGATGTCACCGACATAGAATCGCAGGCTATAACTTCCCCTGGGAAAGGGGGTGCCCTCTCTGGGTGATATAGAAAAGATTAAATACTCGCGGCCCTCTACTTTCAGGGACGACTCTGCGATCGTCTGCTCGCGGTCGCCACCCAGCTCGCCACCCTCATAAATCCAGCGGGCTTTAACCTGGTCAGAGAAATCAGCTCCACTGACTTTGACCGAGCCATATACCACCGGGCTGTCTTCAGGAAAAACGTTGACACTGTTCAACGGCTTCTCATTGAGTGTATCTATAACGGTCGACATGGTGCCGCTTTCAAGCGTCACAGATGGAGCAGCCGGTTCACCCCGGATAACGAACGGTACCGACTGGACCGGCTTATCATCATAAAAAAGGTTGACGCTGTAATCACCACGGGGCAATAGAGCTTCAGAGCGTGCAAACGCAAATACTACGTATGGTGCATCCGCCGCAGCCTTCTGGCTGCCGATGACCATATCCGCTAAACCTGCTTCTTCGCTTTTAACGAGATACCAGTCTGCCCTGATTGCAGACTCATTCGACTGAGCGTTCAGCTTAACCGAGCAATAAATAGTCTTGACATCCGGGGTGAAATTATCGGATATCATCAGAGGCTCACCCGTTTTAGATACTGCGTTGCAAAGTACAGCCTGCCCGATGGCAGGTTGGCTTACGCAGCCTACAAGAAAGGGCAGCGCCACCACCAGCGCTATCAATATATTCACATGAAGCTTATTTATTTTCATTTCAACAGGCTCTCCTTGACCTAATATCACAGATTTTCGTTCTGGTACTTTCCACTGTACCCCTTGTCCACATCAGCCGATGTATAAAAGAAAACGAGTTGCATAACACGCGCATTCTTCTGCAACTTGAAACCATCAGGATTATAGACTATTAGTAGTGACTGGGAACGTCCGCTGTAGCCGGCATCCCAGACAGCGCTGTGAATGCTGACACCGCAACGATTGAGGCTGGAGCGCGGCCTTCCCAGAGCCATCACGTTATCCGGCAGCGTAATCACCTCATTGAAAGTGATCAGATATGGACCGGGCAACAGATCCAAGCCACCGTCGACGCCGAATTCCAGACGCGTTAACGTGGACAGCTCCCGACCCCGGTTGCTGGCCGCAATTTTTCCACGCGATGAGAAGTAAGCGATATCCCTGACGGTCAGGTCTATACCGTTGGGCTGAATCTGCTCATCCAGGTCGACGGCCTCTGCTATAAGGGGAGGCCGATTATCCTGCAGCTGCAGTATATCCAATCTGGTCAGCACACCCTGCTGTTTCATCATCCCGAATTTATGCCCGCCCTGTACAAATGATGTTATTATAATACGGATTCAGAGGAAAGTCAGAAATATAATGTCTGTTCGAGGAGCGTCCCATGGGAGAGATGCAAGGAATTGAGAACCTGGATAATCCTGCCCTGAGCAGGCTCGCTATCGATCTGTTAAGACGCAGCCTTTTACATTACGGGATATGGTTCAACGAGGTTGACCACCAGCTGGGCCTGGAAAAGGCCCTGCAGATAGAAGACGAGGTCTTCGCCAAACTCTGTCCACTGATTATAAAACGCCTGTCGGGCATACTGGGATTTGCTGTGGACGACGGCCTGCCTCGGTCGCTGTCCGCGCTGCCGAGGGAAAAGATAATATCTCTGATCGATGCTATCTCTGCTAACTGGCTGGCCGGCGACGGCCTGTGGTTCCAGGCCGTGGAGGCCCGGCAGGAGATGTACACGGCCAAGCGCTGCAACGATACATGCTGGATAAAATTCTCCCCTTTTGAAGCCGTACGCATCAAAGCTATGCTCGAACTACCGGACAAAGGCGGTCTGGATGCCCTGGAAGTAGCTTTGGGATTCCGATTGTACTCCAGAATCAACACCCAGACCATCGAAAGACAGGGTAACAGTCTGGTCTTTAAAATGGTCAAATGCAGGGTGCAGGACGCACGCAGGCGCAAGGGACTTGATGACTATCCCTGTAAATCGGCTGGCATCGTGGAATACAGCAGCTTTGCGCAGGCTATAGATCCACGTATCAGGACCGATTGTATCGCCTGTCCTCCCGATGACCTTCCCGGCGACTGGTTCTGCGCCTGGAAGTTTTCCATAGCATGAGCATCAAGCAGGTTCTGGTTATCGGGGGCGGCGCCGGAGGTATACTTGCCGCCGGCCGCGCGGCCGAACTGGGCGCTGAAGTGACTCTGTTGGAAAAGATGGAACGCCCGGGTAAAAAGGTCCTCCTCAGCGGCAACGGGCGCTGTAATCTCAGCAATACCCGGGATATCGGCGAATTCATAACAATGTTTGGCCCCAATGGCAGATTTCTCTATCACGCTTTCCATCATTTTTTCCGGGACGATCTTCTGAAGCTGCTGGCCGCATTGGGAGTTATGACGCTGGCCGAGCCGGATGGGCGAATCTTCCCTGTCTCAGGAAAATCAACCGATGTCGTCAAAGCACTGCAAAAATATATGTCCGGCCGCGGCGTAAAGGTACTTACCGGTGTTAAAGTGACCGCGATCGAGATTGCCGATAATTCAACCGTGTCGGTTAAAACCTCTGCGGCTGGTTATCCGGCCGATTCTGTTGTACTCGCTACGGGAGGAGCTTCATATCCACAGACCGGCTCAACGGGCGATGGCTATCGCATGGCCGCGAAGCTGGGCCACAGCATAGTTAGCCTGCGGCCGGCCCTCGTCCCACTGACAGTGAAGGAACGTCAGGCCGCGGCAAGCCTGCAGGGCATCAGCCTGAGCGATGCGCGGCTCACTTCCTTCTCCTGCCGGGCGGAGGATATCGATGTTGCAGCCACACCACGGGCTGACAGGGGACGCGGTCTCGTTACGGGCAAATCCCGATCCCCGGTGGTGGAAAGCCGCAGGGGCAGCATTGTTTTCACGCAGGATGGCCTCAGCGGACCGGCAGCCCTGCTCATGAGCCTGGCCGTGGCCGATGCGATGAAGGCGGGACCGGTAAGCCTGGCCATCGATCTTCAACCGGGCAAGACCTTATTACAGCTATCCGAAGATCTGAAGACTGTTATCTGTGCACATGGCGGCAGACAGGTTAAAAGCATACTGAATGAATTGCTCCCGGAGCGTATTGCATTGGCCGTCCTGATGAAAGCCGGCGTACCGGCGGATACCGGAGCCAGCCAGGTAACGGCAATACAGAGGCAGGCTATTACACGCGCACTGAAAGGGCTTGCTTTTAATGTGGAAGGCGTCCGTCCCCTGACGGAAGCCATGGTGACTGCGGGAGGTGTTTCCCTGAAAGAAGTCGATCCCCGCACCATGCAGTCTAAAATTATACGCGGCCTCTATTTCTGCGGCGAGGTGCTCGATTTGGATGCCGATACAGGCGGCTTTAATCTGCAGGCAGCCTTCTCTACAGGTTATATGGCGGGGGAATGCGCAGCACGTGCACGCTGATGTCAGACCGGCAGGGTGACACCAAACCCCTTCAGCACTACAGCCAGCGAACAGAGCGGCAGTCCTATCACGTTATTGTAATCACCCTCAATCCTCTCCACCAGTAAGGCCCCCAGGCCCTGTATGGCATAGGCGCCCGCCTTGTTCATGGGCTCACCCGTATTCACATACCTGGAAATCTCCCCCCGGCTGAGCTTTCTGAAAAATACCTTTGTCTCCACCGAACTCGAGATTGTCCTGCCTGTATCAGAATCGACTACGGTGAAACCCGTGATCACGCTGTGACACCTGCCGCTCATTTCTGCCAGCATTTTACGCGCATGAGGGGAGTCTAACGGCTTGCCCAGTATTTTCCCATCAAGCACACCGATCGTATCGGCCGCTATTATAATAGAGTGCGTATGGTGTGCCGCCGCCGCTCGTGCTTTGTGCAGAGAAAGCGTTCTGGCCAGCTCAGCGGGTTTTAATCCGGCAGGCTGAGCCTCACGAATCTCAGAGGGATCCACAGTGAATGTGAGTCCGATATTTTCAAGCAATTCCCTGCGTCGGGGTGATGATGACGCAAGCACGATTTTCTTTGCCATGCCGACAATTTAGAGGAAGGCACGGGTACTGTCAACCCATTCAACCCGATCAGCACAGCCGTTTTATATCCAGATTGGTAAGTGCTATACTTTGCTGTTCCCATTAAATATGGACGACCGCATGACCAGCCTGTATAAACAGCTTGATTCGATCTTTTACCCAAAAAGCGTAGCTTTTGTGGGCATCAGCACCAGCAATCTTCTTCACTGGACAAGGACCTTCTGGGACTCGCTGCGCGAGTTCCATTTCGAAGGGCCGCTGTATCCCGTCAATCCGCACGGAGGTGAGCTCGACGGTTACAAGGTCTATACATCGCTGGAAGAGGTGCCGGGACAGGTCGATTATGTAATCAGTACGGTCAACGCAAAGGTCGCCCCTGCGATTGTACAGAGCTGTGCCCGTAAAGGCGTGAAGGCCATACACTTTTGCACTGCCGGATTCGACGAGACGGGAGAGGCAGGGTCCGAGGGTCTGCAGCAAAAGCTGGCGCAGCTTGCGCGCGAGACCGGCGTGCGTATCATCGGACCCAACTGCATGGGCATCTATTGCCCGGAATCACGCTTATCGTACGATACGGGCTTTGAAAAAGAGGCTGGAAACGTAGGATTGATCAGCCAGAGCGGAGGCAACTCAATCTACGTTGCCAGGGAGGCCGGTTGGCGGGGCATCAGGTTCAGCAAAGTAATCAGCTTTGGAAACGCCTGCGACCTCAATGAATGCGATTTTCTGGAATACATGATCGACGATCCCAAAACCACTATTATCGCAATCTACCTGGAAGGGGTGAAGGACGGACAGCGTCTCGCGCGCCTTCTTGACCGGGTGTCCGGACGCAAGCCGGTTATACTGCTCAAATCCGGTCTGGGCGAGGCCGGCGCCAGAGCGACATCCAGCCATACGGCTTCACTGGCGGGGGATGACGCCATCTGGGATGCCCTCTGCCGCCAGTTCAACGTAATACGTCCCTCCACCGCCGAGGAAATGGTGGATGTGCTGGTCACGCTGACTTATATGCCTGATCCCGGTGGCAGGAACGCTCTACTGATCGGCCTGGGCGGCGGGGCCAGCGTGTTGCTGACAGACGATTTCGAACGGCAGGGTTTCCGGCTGCCGCCGCTGCCGGAGCAGGTGCGGCAGGAGCTCATGAGCTTCTCACAACTGGCAGGGAACATGCTGCGCAATCCTGTGGACTACTCCCAGGACATGCTGGAATCAAGCAATCTGATCAGGGCCATACAGGTGCTAACGGCCTGGGACGGTATCGATTTCTGTGTCGGCTACTTCCGTCCCAGCCAGCTTCCGCCGCCTGCCTGGTCGATCGTAATGATGTGGGGCGAAACACTCGTCAAAGCCTACCTTAATTCTTGTAAACCGGTGGCATTCGTCTGCGATAGCGCGGTCATCCCCGAGCGGCATAACAAACTCTTCCCGGTATTGCAGAGTTTTATCAAATCGAAGGTGCCGCTCTACTACACTTTCCCCGGTATAGCACGTGCAATCAGCATGGTGATTGAATATAACGAACGTCGCCGCTATTAATCGCGCCGTTATGTTATGATAAATCCGATGTCACGATTCAAGCTGAAAATCACAGGTAAAATCCTCCTCATCCTGTTGGGGCTGTCCCTTCTTTCACTCACTTTTCTGTCGGCTGTAGCCGTCAGCAACATGGCCAATATGGGCAGGTACGCACTGGAGAGCAATGCCTCTTTAGGCGCCAGCGCCGTCGGCGACAGCACCGACGCCCTCCAGAAACAGGCCAGGGAACAGCTCCTGACTCTGGCTATAGACCAAGCAGTCATCAGTGACGCGCTCTTCGAGAAGGTGGAATCGGAAACAGCGCTGGTGGCCAGCTATACAGCTGATCTCTGGAAAAGGTCCGACGATTTCCCGGGTGGCCGCACATATTATCAGGACGAACAACCGGATACAATCTATACTGCTTCTGTCAGCGCGCTGGCCCCGGGCGTTACACCCGATGCTGTAAGCACCGACCTGAGGCTGCTGTCCAACCTTAATAGCATATTTATTCCTGTATTCCAGACCGACCACAACCTGTCACAACTCTATGTGGGCACGGAATCCGGCATAACGCAGATTTATCCTTGGACAACAGACATACCGGCTACTTTCGATGCGAGGCAGCGCGAGTGGTATTTGCGAGCAAAGGAGAGTCGGGCGCGCGGCTGGACCAATACCGTGATCGACGCAGTCAGCGGCAAACAGAAGGTTACCTGCTTCAGACCGATCTTCGATGAAAAGCATGCGCTGATAGGTGTTGTCGGCGCAGACGTCACTACTGAGACCATAAACCAGAAGATCATCGGCACACAGGTCGGCAAGAACGGGTATGCTTTTCTTATCGACAGCAAGGGCAATGTCATCGCGCATCCCCGTATGCAGGTCTCGGGCAGGCAATGGGATGAAGTCTTTGAGACGGGCAACCTGTTGAACGCAAAAGATCCGGAGTTGAAACGAATAGCTATGGAGATGGTTGACGGCATGGCCGGGGTGGGCCGCTGCCAGCTGGACGGCAGCGATAAGTTCATCGCCTATGCTCCCATATCAACCACCGGCTGGTCGATCGGCATCGCCATGCCGATCGATGAAATTGTTGCGCCGGTGCAATCGACCAGGGAACGTATAGATACGGCCACGGCTGATTTCTCGGATAAGATCAACCGGCAGATCCGGGAACTGCTAACCACCCTGATCATCGCGTCGGCCAGTATTATCATAGCGGTAGCAGGAATAGCGTACCTGCTTGCCCGACGTATAACGCGGCCTATCATAGCCTTAAACCAGGGGGTGCAGGTCATAGGGCAGGGTGATCTTGACCACAGGCTGGTTGTAACGACGGGCGACGAGATCCAGGACCTGGCGGGGGCATTCAATAAAATGGCTGAAAACCTCAAAGTCTATATCCGCGACCTGCAGGAGACGACCTCCGCCAAAGAGAGGATTGAGAGCGAGCTGCGGGTAGCCACCGAAATTCAGACCAGCATGCTGCCGCGGCTGTTTCCACCTTTCCCGGACCGCAAGGAATTCGACCTCTATGCCACCATGCAGCCTGCCAGGGAGGTAGGTGGCGATTTCTATGACTTTTTCTTTATCAGTCCCACCAAGCTGTGCCTGATCATCGGAGACGTCTGCGGTAAAGGTATACCGGCGGCCCTGTTCATGGCCATCAGCAAGACCCTCTTGCGCACCGAAGCGCTACACGAGCCTTCGCCCGACCGTGTGCTTTTCAATGTAAATAATACCCTCTATCCGGACAACGAGGCCTCCATGTTTTTTACCGGGCTGTGTGCGGTGCTTGACACCGAAAGCGGCGAACTGACCATCGCCAACGGAGGACATAATCCGCCGCTGTTGTGTCCTTCGGGCGGCGAATTCCAGTATATCAGCCTGCCCAAGGGACTGGTGGTTGGCGCTATGCAGGACACGAATTATGTATCAAATACCTACACTATGAAGCCTCACGATACGCTGGTCATGTATACCGATGGGGTAACTGAGGCCATGGATGGGCAGGGACGGCTGTATTCTGAAGCCAAACTATTGAGTTGCCTCAACGACCTGTGCGGAAGGAACGTAGTCGATATAATTCACGGCGTGAGGGCGGATATCGAGACTTTTACCGGCGGCACGGAGCAGTCCGACGATATCACCATGCTCGTCATCGAGTTCAACGGCAGTGGAAAATCTTAAACGTAGAGCAGTCCACCGTCTACTATAACCGTATGCCCCGTCACATATTTGGAGGCATCCGAGGCCAGATAAATCATGGTGCCCATCATATCCTCGGGCTCCCCAATGCGGCCGACGGGGATGCTTTTGCGACACTCTTCCTGTCGACCGGGCCTCACCTCAAAGCTGGAATCCAGTAGTTTCGTGTGTACGAATCCGGGCGCTATAGTGTTGACCCGTATATTGCAGGTAGCCAGTTCCCTGGCCATCACCTTGGTGGCCATGATAACCCCGGCCTTACTGACAGCGTATACACCATTGTCCATCTCGGGCAGGTACCCATCTATGGAAGACACGTTGATGATGCAACCTCCTCCCTGTTCCTTCATTATCCGCGCAACAGCCTGGCTGAGAAAATAGAGGCCCTTCAGGTTCAGTCCCATCACAGTATCCCACAGCCTTTCCTCGGTCTCCAGAAACGAAGAGAAGATAGGGCTGGTGCCCGCATTATTAATGAGAATGTCGATACGGCTGAATGCGGCCCTGGCGGTATCGGCAACCTTTTTCACATCAGCCATCTTGCCCAGGTGCGCGCTGATAACCAGCGCCCTCCTGCCCTCAGCCCGGATATCGGCGGCCACCTTCTCGAGGTCTTCGACTTTGCGGCTGGTCAGTACGATGTCGGACCCGGCCCTGGCAAAAGCCAGCGCAGTGGCACGCCCTATACCCCGGCTGGCGCCGGTGACCACCGTGATCTTGCCCTCTAAGGAGAATTGCTTCAAATTCGACATCTCAGATTCCCTCCGCATAAATCGCAAAAAAGCTTTATCCAACTTTATGAAGCTTCCCGCCTTTTGTCAAGCCTGTCGGCATTCTGCTAAGATGCAGCGGCGATAATCGAAAGGAGGTGGCTTTATATGTGCGATACAATCGTTGCTCTGGGCCCGTCCACCAGGGGAGGGGTGACACTTTTCGGCAAGAACAGCGACCGGGAGCCTGATGAAGTGCAGAATATTATCATCGTCCCCCGCAAACAACACAAGGCAGGCGAAACGGTCAAATGCACCTATATATCCATACCGCAGGCTGCTGAAACGGCACGCGTGCTTCTTTCACAGCCGTTCTGGATGTTCGGCGCCGAGATGGGCGCCAATGAATATGGCGTTACGATCGGCAATGAGGCCGTTTTCACACGTGAGAAACCCGCTGCCAGCGGGCTGACGGGCATGGACCTGCTGCGCCTGGCGCTGGAACGGGGCAAGACAGCGCGCCAGGCAATGGATACCATCATCCGCCTGCTCGAGGAACACGGTCAGGGCGGCAACTGCGGCTACCGTCAGAAGTTCCTGTATATGAACAGCTGGCTGATAGCCGATGAGCGCGAAGCCTACGTGCTGGAAAGCGTCAAATCATGGTGGGCCTGGAAAAAGATAACGGACCACTGGAGCATATCCAATGTTCTTTCGTTGGAGAAGGATTTCGATGCGGTATCGCCCGGCCTGATTGAAAATGATGTAAGGAAAGGCTGGTGCAGAAGCGCAGCGGACTTCAACCTGAGAAAGTGCTACTCAGATCCCATCATTACCTGGGGCGCGGCGGGAAAAGCAAGACAGATCTGCTCCAGGGACAACCTGGCATTGAAAAAGGGAGATCTCACCACTGCTGATTTCATGGCCATTCTGCGCCATCACGGCGGCAGGGAGGATTTCCTCCCGCATAAGCACGGCGGCACGGTGTGCATGCATGCCGCAGATAAACTGATCCGCCGCAGCCAGACGGTGGCTTCCCTGGTAGGCAACGTCAGCAATAAAGGCCATTACTACTATGTTACGGGTGCATCCAA
>JAQTLG010000014.1 GCA_028715025.1 Dehalococcoidia bacterium
AGGTCGATGGCGGTTTGACGCAGCTCGGCTATGGGTGTGATCTTATGCATTTTCATCATCTGGTTGAACATCCATCTGCCCATGCCCCAGAAGTTAAAGCGGGAAGGCCCGATGCGTTCAATGCCGCCGCGGTTCAGCAGTCCCATCATCTTGCCGAAAAAGCTATCTCCGGTCAGGTTCCCCTTCTGGATGGCCTTGATGCCCCAGAAAGTGAAAAACATATTGGCTTCTTTGCCCAGAGCTGCGGCGCCTATGGCGATGTTGAACGCCGCTATGACTTTGTCCATATCACCACTCATAACAATAATAGTCACTCCGTCTTCCGTATTGGCCATTTCAAATCGCCTCCCCTGCAGTTAAATTTACTCCGTCTTCAACATACATTAATGTTAGCATATTCGTCTTATGGGCTCAGTATTGAATAGGCGGTTTGGACGCTGTGCTAAAATATACTAGATATTTTCGTTAACAGGGTTGGATATGAACAGAAGATGTTTTTACATAACAGCGCTGGCTATTGTTGTCATCTCTTTGCTTGTGCCTGCGGCGGCTTGCTATTCGCCGGGTTCTGATGCGGGCAATGTCATTATTCAGGCTTACAATGGGATACGCGAATGGTTCATTATGCAGGGCGCCGGGGACCGTATCGAGAAGATACGCAAGGGGGATGGTGTTATACAGGTGCTGGATGAGAATAACGTCCCGGTGAGGGGCGCGCGCGTATACTACGAGCAGCAGAGCCATGACTTCCTTTTCGGAACCGGCCTGGCGCCGCTGGCCGTTAAAGGACCAACAGCGGTTAACCAGGAATGGGCTGAAGGCTTGAGCGCGCTTTTCAATTACGGCACCGCGCCGTTTTACTGGGAAAGTTATGAGGCGAAGCAGGGCCAGTCCTCGGCTGTCATGCTCAAGATGGTTGCAGAGTGGTGTGAGAAACGGGGTATCACGGTAAAGGGACATCCTCTGATATGGGCGGAATCGGTACCGAGCTGGGCGCCTGTCGAGACCGATGATATGCAAAAGGCGCAGGAGAAGAGGGTTAAAGAGATCGCGGGTGAATTCTGCGGATCGATCGATTACTGGGATGTTGTGAATGAGCCGACCATGGGTGCGCAGGTAAGCAGTCCTGTGGGCAAGTGGATATCCCAGCGTACGCCCGCGACGGTCTGCGCCGATGCGCTGGGTTGGGCAAGGTCGGCCTGTCCGACTTCGACGCTGATAATAAACGATTTCCGCACCGACCAGGATTACCACGATCTGCTCCAGGAGGTCGTCCGGCAGAAGGGTAAATTCGACGCTATAGGCATACAATCGCATATGCACCGTGGCAACTGGCCTTTATACCAGGTCTGGGACACCTGCGAACGGTTCAAGGATTTAGATGCCCCCATTCATTTCACAGAAGTGACCATTCTCAGTGGGAATCCCAAGACAGGTATATCGTCCCAGGAGCAGCCGTCCGAATGGCCGTCCACACCGGCCGGCGAGATCGAACAGGCCGATTATGCGGAGAAGTTCTATATATTGCTCTTTAGTCATCCCTCCGTGCAGGCTATAACCTGGTGGGACCTCTCCGATTATGGAGCCTGGCAGGGGGCGCCTGCCGGGCTGCTGCGGACGGATATGACGATAAAGCCGGCCTATAAACGTCTTCTAACCCTGATCCGTGATAAATGGTGGTCGCGCGGCGATGTATACACAGGCGATGACGGTATCGCCAGGATGCGCGGCTTCTACGGCACATACAAGATCATTGTTGAAAAAGAAGGTAAGAGGACTGCAGCTACTTTCCATATAACCAAAGGACTGGACAACAGTCTCAAGGTAAATTTGACAGGATACAGGCAACCGCCGCCCACACCGCTCTACGAGATGATCTGGCCCTATATTCTGGCGGCAGCCGTCATTGCGCTGATCGTTTTAATCGGGCGCTGGATCGCCAAAATCAGGCGGCGCATATAAATACGGCGCTAATGAGGTGAACTGATGGATACTATTGAAGCAATCATGACGCGCAGGAGCATCAGGAAATATACGGATAACCGTGTGCCCGTGGAGATTGTCGAGCAGCTCTTGCGGGCCGGCATGGCCGCCCCTTCCGCCGCCAATGAGCAGCCGTGGCATTTCGTGGTCATCACCGAGCGCAAGACGCTCATCCAGGTGCCAACGTTTCATCCACACTCGCATATGCTGAAGGAAGCTGCGCTGGCCATACTGGTATGTAACGACAGCGGCCTCGAGCTGACTAAAGGCAGGGGTGTGCTGGATTGCTCCGTGGCCACTGAAAATATACTGTTAGCCGCCCATGACCTGGGTCTGGGCGCGGTCTGGGTCGGCATCTACCCGGTGAAGGAACGGATGAACGGCATGAGGAAACTGCTCAATATGCCGACCAGGATCGTGCCGATCTCGCTCGTTTCCATAGGCTACCCGGACGAGAGGCCGCGCATGGAGGACAGGTTCAAGCCCGAGCGCGTGCACTACGAACGCTGGATGGGTTCCCCGGATACCAGCCCGGCCAGGTTATCCAAAGGCAAAAAGTAGATCACGCGCCGGCGCCGTTCTTAGCAAACTCAGTCGGATTTAGTATAATAAATGGTCTTGCGGGCCTGTAGCTCAATTGGGAGAGCGCCTGATTTGCATTCAGGAGGTCGGGAGTTCGAATCTCCCCAGGTCCACCAATTCAGCCCTGATTATTACCTTGCTCCGACTTCGTTTTACCTGCAGGAGCCCGAAACAGCCCATTTTCATTCACGATGTCGGTGACGTTATTTCCATATAGTAAACTAAGCATCACGATAATTTCTTGGACAAAAGTTTAAGGTAACACGCAGCAAAATCTATTTTCGCCTGCATTTTATATTGTGAATTTGGCAGTTGAAAACAAAATTGAATAAGTGTAATATTGCGAGCTATTTGAAACCAGGTATTTATAGAATAAATCATTATGGCTAACCATGATCTCAGGAAGCCGGGCGATACCTTCTACGCCCCCAAGAGGCCTCTCAGGTCACCCCTGCGCAGAGTGCTCAGCACCTCGGGTCTATTCAGCTCAGGTTACGGCGATGTCGGCTCTTCCATATATTATGGCCTGGGCCTTATAGCACTCGTAGCTCTCGGTGCCACTCCCATTGTCCTGGGCATTGCCGGAATCATCTATGTATTCAATGCGCTCAGCTATGCGGAAGGTGGGGCTATGCTGCCTGAAGCTGGAGGCTCAGCAAGCTTTGCGCGCCACGGATTTAATAACCTTATTGGTTTTATAGCAGGCTGGGCACTGATGTTAAGCTATATCGTTACCATGGCTATCTCTGCATACACCATACCACCATACCTTGCCTACTTCTGGCCTGTCCTAAAGGAGCCGTTGCCCGGCACTGCCCTGTCCATGGGTATCATTTTTTTCCTGATGGTCATGAATGTGATAGGTATCAAGGAATCCTCGAGGATGAATATACTATTCATAGTAATTGATATTCTTACCCAACTGACTATGATCGCGTTGGGAATCTTTCTTATCCTTTTACCGAATCCCGGTGTGCTGATTGAGCATATGTTCGGAGCAGGCAACTGGCCATCAACCAACAACTTCATTTACGGCATTGCAATTGCCGCGCTGTGCTTCACTGGAGTGGAGACTGTATCACAACTGGGTGAAGAAACCCGCAAGCCGGAAAAGAGAATACCGCGCGCATATATCATGATGATAATTGCTGTTCTTGTTCTATTTGCCGGCATTTCTATCGTGGCTCTATCTGCCATGACGCCCCAGATGCTGGGTGACCCGGTAAATGGATGGGCAAGAGATCCGGTGGCCGGAATTGCTGATGGTATCTTCAACGCCATATCCCCACAGGATATAGCGTCTGGTATCACGACTGAGCGAGGTCCTCAAATTCTGCTGATGGCGCTTTTAACCAGCTTTCGTAGTTTATTACCGGTACTCGTAAGCCTTCTGGCTGCAAGTATTTTGCTCACTGCCACAAACGCCGGGCTAATGGGTATATCGCGTCTTACTTACAATCTATCGTCACATGATCAGTTGCCTTCGGCATTCAAACGTGTTCATCATAAATTCAGAACACCCTATATCGCCATCATTCTATTCTGTTGTATATCGATTATACTTCTCGTACCGGGGCTGTTTGCACCCTCTTTCTTCTCCGATCTTGGAGCCCTGTATGTTTTCGGATCGCTGTTATGCTTTGCGCTGGCACATGCTTCAATACTTGGTTTACGTA
Source organism: Dehalococcoidia bacterium (assembly GCA_028715025.1). Classification (GTDB taxonomy): domain Bacteria; phylum Chloroflexota; class Dehalococcoidia; order GIF9; family UBA5629; genus CAIMUM01. The sequence continues at coordinate 4,242 of JAQTLG010000014.1, forward strand.
TAAGAAAGCCTGACATGCCCCGGCCGTTCAAGCTGAAATTAAATATAAGAATCAGAGGCAAGGATTTGCCCTTAACTGCCATACTTGGATTGGCTGCAACTTTAACTATATGGATAATAATTTTGATAACACAACCGTTCAGCCGGTGGGCCGGGTTTGCCTGGATGGGTATCGGACTGATTATTTATTTTACGTACAGGTTCTTAAAACGTAAACTCAATGTAGAGACACCTCCTGGTGATAATAATATTGGCAGCCGCTAAAAATAATTTGCTTCCATAGGGTCACGCACACAGCCAGGTTAACAAAATGGGCGACTGGTCGGCGCTGCCTCCTCCCTCTTCCAAAGAAGCTCTTCGCAGCGGCTGATACTTTTCAGTATAAATATCAGTCCGAACTTTTGACAGGCTTTTATTAACGTGTTATGTTATATATATCTAACGTTATATATTTCTAACGTAAAGAGGAGAAGTGCAATGAAGACAAGATGGATATTAATGGCCTATGCCGCTATCAGTTTGCTGGCGTTGATGCTGATGCTTTCCAGGGAAAATTTATATGTTGTAATAGCTCTGGTAGCCGGCATATTGCTGCTGGGGCATCGTGAATTATGGTCGCTGGTCAGATATGGGCGGATGCCAGTCATTGACGAAAGGGTGCAGAATAATCTTACCGGCGCGATGCGGCTGACCGGCGTCTTTTTCTTTATCGCCAGCATCATGCTGATAATGCTGCTGAGATTCAATGTCTTCAAGAATACTCCCACAGAACTGATCATCAGCGGGCAGCTGGTGATCGTGGGCTTCGTCTACCTGATCGGCTACTATTACTACGACCGGGTCCGTCCCTACTTGGGAGAGCGGGCGACGCGCTGGCTTAAGATATGCCTGATTACGGCCGGGCTTTGCCTGAGCACCATCGCGCTGGCAATCGTCCTGCACAATCTGGTCAGCAGCTGGTTCGGTTTCGAGGATGCGTTCTTCTTCATAATCGCACTGCTGGTTGCTCCGGCGGTACTGGTAATAAGCCTGCTGGGAAGTCTGGCCATTTTTATAAAGGGTCTTTCTGCAAGTTTCAGCGGCATCGAGCAGGCATGAAAACAAGGATGAAAGAATACCGCGCACGCCTCGGCCTGACACAGGAAAAGCTGGCAGAGATAGTGGGGGTACGCCGTGAGACCATCATCTTCCTTGAGCAAGGTAAATACAATCCATCCCTCAAACTGGCCTACGGAATCGCCCGCGCGCTCGGGGCCGGTATCGAAGAAATTTTTATATTTGATGATGATCAGACTTGAAAGCGAGTACTGATATTACGGCTGGAATGATCTGAACTAATACTTAGCTATGAAATATATGAGACAAGGATAGATAAGCAAGGAGATGATGTTATGTTGTTAGCAATACCTCTTATCATTGCTGCCGGCATTCTGGCATGGGTGACCCGGCCGAAGGAGAAACAGACCGGTCCCGCCAGACTGTCCATACTGGCAACGATAATCCTGCCATGTCTGATAGCTCTGGCTGCCATTGCTTCACAGTTGATCAGCAATGCCATCGGAATGACGGGAATATTTGGTTTATCAAATACTCTTTTTATTATCGGTCTCTGCCTGATTGGCATAGCGATATTGGCACTGGTCGTCTTTGCCGCTAAACGTAAAGGTGATGTAGTCAAGGGCATAGGATTCGGAATTTGTATATCAGTCATTGTATATACTCTGGCATTCGGTTTGCTGGAGTGGCTAGCTGGGCTATAGCAGGCATTCAAAGTACGTAATGACTCTGTGGATAAAAGAAAACCATGTGGGCATCTCACGGATTTATGTAAATTCATGCTGTTGAGGGGTCTTAATCCAGATATTTCGAGGACATGTGAGATAAGGTTATGCTGTTTTACGGAGAAACGTCAATATCCTTCAACTTCAAGTCGATAAATGTATCTATGCCGAAATGTGCTGCCTGCCGCAGGTCATCCAGTGCTTCTTGTTTCGTTTTACCTGCGCCCATAGCTATAGATTCCCAAACAACATAATAATCCTGAGTAATATCATCAAACTTTAAGTGGATTCCATTTTGCCTTGACACCGTTATATGCCTCCACACTTTATTCTTCCAATATGGCTTTGATCTCCATCGAAGCGAGGGATACCACCTGACGTATGCGCTGCAATTTATCGGGAGCTATATGGCGCGCCTCGTAGTGCACAACCCTCGCCAGTTCACCGAATTCACGCATCATCTGAGTGAAAACAGCAATGTTTTCGGGATTCCAATGGTGTCGCATATGGTGTTTGACCTTATCGGTAAACTCTTTTTGTTCAGTTAAAAAATTGCGACCCTCATCAGTTATGGTATAAATTTTTTTCCCATCTCGCTCCTCAGTACTTGCGTAGCCCATCTCCTCCAGCATTTGCAATGTTGGGTAAACTACACCGGGGCTTGGCGTATAAAATCCATGTGAACGTTGCTCAAGGGCACGAATGACTTCATACCCGTATCTGGGCTTATCCTTTAGCAAATCGAGGATCACGTATTTTAGATCACCCTTGTTAAAAGGACTTTCCTGGCCGAAGCCTCGAAAAAATCGCTCCCGCCCAAAACGATGGTCTCTAAACATTTATATCACCTCGTGTGTCTCAAGATATATTTAGTATTATCAAGATATATCTAGATATATTATAGACAGCGCTATCGATAGCTGTCAAGTGATCAAATCTACCTTGGTGGGCTTGGGAACAATCTGAACGAGCCTGCTGGTTACATACCCTGGAACAGACTAAACACCTGGTATACCGTTATAGCAATGGCGAAAGACAAAACCAGTTGAAAAACCAGTATGAGTGCGGGCCATTTCCAGCCTCCGGTCTCCTGCCGGATGGCGGCAATTGTAGCCACGCATGGTATGAAAAGCACCTGCACCACCAGAAAGGCTACTGCTGCCGCCGGGGTCAAAATCGCTTTCAGTTGCTGAGTAAAATCGCCGCTGCTGCCGCTCAGCATTACGCCCAAAGTGGCGATAGTGTTTTCCTTTGCCACAAAGCTGGAGAGAAGCGCTACCATCATCTGCCAATTGAGTCCCATCAATCGCCCCACTGGCTCCAGGAATTTTCCGATATCCGCCAGTATGCTGTCGTTGATATTCCCGTTAGGAATTATTGACAGCAGCCAAACCAGGACGGAAACGGCAAGTATCACGGTGCCGGCGCGCTTGATAAAAGCCAGTATATTCTGCCAGGTAACCATGCCGATAAGCTTAAGGTCGGGCACATGATAAAGGGGTAGTTCCATAATCAGTGCGCTGCTTTTCCCGCGTATAACGAATCTGGTGAGTATCAGGCCGACGATAGCCATGATTAATAAACTGAGTATTATCATTCCGATTGATATCAGTACTGCTGCGCTGCCGAAGAAGGCTGCAGCAATGATGGCTATTACGGCCATTCGACCTGTGCAGGGTACGAGCGGTGTCAGTAGTATTGTAAGCAGTCGGGCGCGCGGCGAGTCTATAATGCGCGTTCCGAAAATGGCAGGCACATTGCAGCCGAAGCCCAGCACCAGCGGCAGGCACGACTTGCCGTGCAGCCCCAGCGCATGCATAAATCTGTCTGTTACGAAAGCAGCCCGCGACGTATAGCCGGTGTCTTCCAGAAAAGCCCACGCCGCAAAGAAGAAGAAAAGTATGGGGATAAATGTGAGGACCGTCCCGGCGCCGCTCAGAACTCCATCGGCCAGAAAGCCCTGGAGCCACTGCGGTAAATATGAAAGGGTGTATATGAAATCCCGTGCCCTCTCAATCAGATTAATATCGAGGAATTTCTGTATGGGGACGCCGATACTGAAGACCAGCCAGTACATGACTCCCAGAATGGCTATAAGCATGAAGAGGCCCAATACGGGATGCGTGGCAACGCGATCGATCCTTTCTGTTAATGAGACCTGGCCTACGCGTCGTTTTTGCTGCGCCACGGCCATCATCCTTTCGACCCACTCATAGCGAAGCGTTGCTATAGTGACAGCCGCCGACTCGTGTTCCTTTAAATAAGAGTCGAGCGCAGGCCAACGTTCCGCCGGCATACGTGTCCGGATCATCTTGTTGATCTGCTCGTCCCCCTCGAGCAGTTTCATGGCCGTCCAATGTTTCGGGTACAGGCCGGTTATGCCGTCATCAAGCAGCCTATCTACGTGGTCTATCACGTCCGTTATCTCACTGCCGTATTCAATATGCTTTACATTACGCAGGCCGGCGGCCGTGCCGCACTCCTGTTCGATCTGGGTAATCAGCTCGCGGAGACCCCGGTTGGCGCGGGCTACGATCGGTACGACCGGTATATTCAGCGTCCGTGACAAAGCTTCGTAGTCGATTTTCAGACCCTGTTGTTCAGCAACGTCAAGCATGTTCAGAGCAATTACCAGGCGTGGGGCAAGCTCTATCAACTCAGCTACCAGGTATAAGTTTCGTTCCAGGCTGGCCGCGTTGAGGACAGCCACTACAACATTGGGATTTTCATGTACCAGGTAGTCCCTGGCTATCTGTTCCTCTACCGAATTGGCGGTAAGGCTGTAAGTGCCGGGCAGATCGATGATGTTCATCGTCAGACCGTCCCGGCGAAATACACCGGTTTTATGTTCGACTGTTTTGCCCGGCCAGTTGCCGACATGCTGAGAAAGGCCGGTCAGCAGGTTGAAGATGGTGCTTTTACCCACATTGGGCGCGCCGGCCAGGGCGACTGTAATCTCCTCCGATTCCGTGATTTTTTTCATGAGGACCCCGTGCGCACAACTGATATTTTTTCAGCCAGCTGCCTGCCGATTGCCACATCGGTATCATGCACCCTTACCAGCACGGGGCCGCGGCGATAGTTCTCTACCATTTTGATGATGCTGCCCGGAGTGAAGCCCAATGACAGGCATCTCCCAAGGGACCCTCGCCCGCCTCCGAAATTCTTGATAACGCCGGATTCACCTGAATTAAGCTCTCCCAGAGAGATTTCGCATTCATCTGTTGTAAAAGAGACCTCCGGCAGCTGTTCAGCTGTCAGAAAGGAGGCCGTGGCAGTATCCAGCGTCAATTTCGTATCCTGAAATTCGATTTCGAGCGAGCCGTCCCTGCTTTTCTTTATGACGCTGATAATTGCGCCGGGCCGTAATCCCAACTTCTCCATCGCTCTCAATAATTTGGGATCCTCGTTATCAACTGAAAGTATGCGTACTTTTACCGGAGGACGAAACGCAGATAACGGTCTATTTTCTCCCTGTTTTATGTTGCCCTTATCATCCGGTATTGCATGTCCGTGAGGACAGGTATCGACATTACCCAGTATGCTGGATAAACCTTTTTCAATATCAGGCGAGGTTGCGTGCTCCAGACGACAGGCTTCTTTGTGAACCTTATCCCACTTCATACCCAGTACGTCTGTCAGGAACCGCTCCCATAGGCGATGACGCCTGATCACAAGCAACGCCCTCTCTTCACCTGTGCGCGTGAGCGAAGCTCCCATCCTCGACTTATAATCGATCAGTCCCTTGTTTTCCAGCGTGCGCAGCATGTCCGTGACCGCAGGCTGCGATACTCCCAGGTCAGCTGCCAGGGACGAAGTAGAAACCGGGGCTTCCCTGCCCTGTCTTTTATATATGGCCTCCAGGTACTCCTCTATCCGTTCACTTTCCATATAGCTCTCCAGTTAAGTTAGTTTAATTAAGTGAGCTTAATTATGGCATAAGAAAAAGAAATGTGCAAGTCAGGAAATTTCCGCCGGTCACACGCTGGCGCGTATTCACAATTATTCGGGATTAATGTAATCTGATATTATGGCAGGAGCCGTTCAGGCTCGCATTTAAAATACCGGATTAGTTTTATAGAAAGAAGTATAATCTAGTTAACCATGTCACTAATACCAGCGTTCCAAATTGGTGTATGCAACGCATGGTTATTTATGATCATTTATCCCCTGCAATGGATTGTTGTGCTCATCTTACCCAAACAAGTCGGTGACAGGACCAGTCATCCTGCCGAATTTAAAAAGGACCTGTGGGGAAAAGTATCCGGCTGGGTAACGGAAATCTTCTGGGTAGGCGCCACCCTGTATTCAATTTTCCTTCCGCTGGCGGTTGGAACGGCATGGCTGTATGCAGGGCTGGGTGTTTTTGCCGTAGGGTTGATGATTCTCGGTTGGGCAACGCTGACCGTCATGCGAACGGCGCCTGATAAGCCGTTTACCGCAGGCATATACCGCTTTTCCCGGCACCCGATGTACCTTTCCATGATCCTCGTCTATTTGGGAGTCAGCATCGCAGCCGCTTCCTGGCTATTTCTGCTCATCACGGTCATCACCTTTTTCCTGCAGCGCTTGCAGATGATTAATGAAGAGAAGTTTTGCTGCCGAAAATTCGGCCCTGTTTACGTTGAGTATATGAAGGGGACCCCGAGGTGGATAGGCGTGCCGGGAACCGGTAATAGAATATAAGCGTATCTCGTATTTTATTGATGCTTAACCCCTGGCATTATACATAGCGTCTACCGTGTCGTGGAGTGTATACCGATCGTATAACTTTCCACGGCTGCTCCACAGGCCTTTCCAGATAACTTGACATGGTTGTAATACCTTATATAATATTAGTAAGTAGTTACTAATATAGGATGGAACATACAAACGGATAGGCAGGACAGGGAGCGTCTCAGCGGTGAAGACAGGCGGGCGCAGATTATCGATATTGCTCTGACCCTTTTTGCAAAGAAGGGATTCACTGGAACGCGGACCCGCGAAATAGCCGAGGTCGCCGGTATCAGCGAGACACTCATCTTCCTGCATTTCAAGACCAAGGACGAGCTGATACGGGCGGCGCTGGGCGCGTTGTTTCATGCCCATCCGGTCAGTGGTGTGCTGGTAAAACAGCTGAAAAAAACGGAAGATGATGCCGCTTTCTTTCGTACACTGGCCTTGCACTTCATCCGGCATAATCGCGAAGATCCCAGAATTATGAAGCTGGCCATTTACAGCTCAATCGAAGGGGGTCACTTCTGGGAACTGACTAGGACCGATGAGACAGGCCCTTTAATGATAACCCTGATAAGCGATTACATACAGAAAAGGATTGATGATGGCGCATTCGTAAAGACCAATGCCAAGATCGCGGCGCGGCTCTTTGTTGATGCGGTTTTTATGCATATCGCCGACAAATCAACGGCCATCACAGGCCCGCCGCTGACCTTCCCGGATGAAAAGGTGGTGGAAACACTGATCGATATCTTTCTGGGCGGCCTGAAAAAGAAATAAGGTCCGGTAAGATTGATGCAAAATGGTAGCTTATTAAGGGCTGATAACTTTGTAAGTACTAACTAAATAAGGGGGGGGGTTCAAATGTCTAACAGAGATGAGCATAAAGAGGCGATCGGTGGCATGGAAAATGCGAGAGTGTATGCGGCATCCCATCGAAAATATGCAGGCTTGATGTATGGCAGCCTGGTCAAGGATATCGATGGGCTGAATCTTTCAGGTCGCTATCTTGAAATGGGAGCTGGACCGGGATATCTGGCTATGATGATCGCGGAGCGTAAACCCGATAGTGAGATCACCGCAGTTGATATTTCTTCGGATATGATAGCTGTGGCAGGGGAATTTATTCAGGAGAAGAAGCTGGAAAACAAAATACATTACATTCGGGGCGATGTTGGCGACGAGCAGTTTATGCAAAAACTGGGGACATTCGACCTGGTGTATACAACTTTTTCTTTACATCACTGGAAAGATCCGCATAAATCTATCCGTAATCTCTGGAACGCTGTGCGACCCGGCGGCGCGCTGTGTATCCTGGATTTTCGCAGGATAGGCTGGCTGTGCTCATTACCCGTGAAATGGAGAGAGTTGGAGTCCCTCAGGGCTTCCTACAGTGCGAAAGAAGTTGAAGCGATATTTCAGAGGGCCGGGCTTACCGACTTTCGCATTAAGACAGCCTTCCCATATCTGCTTCAAACCGCCATCGCATGGAAATGATACGGCCTGCCGGCGATTCAGACACTGATGGGAGTCAAGCTGATTCATTTGTTCTGTTATAATAATGCTATTTCGTTCATTGTGATCCGGTTAGCGTTAATTGGAATAAGGAGAGATGATAAAAAAGCAAATGAAATTTTCACCGGTACTGGCTTTAATTTCATTGTTGTCCTTGGCACTGCTATCCTGCAGCGCGCCGGCTCCTGTAAATGAATCGGCAGCGCCGCAGGTGTCAGTGGAGCCGGCACAAACCGTACCGCAAGCTGCAGGTACAACGGTTCACCAGAAAGTACAATTGACCAATAAGCAGGCGGACGGGTATGTTATTCCTTTCAGAAATGTGAAAATTGTCTGCGTGATAACGGATGTCGGTATGGTGGGCTGCGGAGCCTTTGACGTAGCGGCACTGGATTCCTTCGCCTGCCCGGCGGCCCGGGTTAAATCCTCAACCGGCAATCCTATCGCTACGGTGGAAGATCTGTTGCAGGGAACGGTCAAAGAAGCAAATGCCGAGGCAGGTAAACTCGGCATAAAAGTCGGTATGACCGGCAGGGAAGCGCTTGACCTGCTGTAATGGCATAGCCATAAGGTAAGCCCCGCAGATTAATCGGGCGTCGCTTCTCTACATGGGAGGTTTGGCCGGCTTAAACGCATCCGGTACTTCGACCGGCATAAAAAGCATGCCCAGACACATGGCTTTTCCGGTCTCGTCGAACCTGAGAGTGGAGGTGGCGCCCCCACCCAGAGCTTTATACGTCACCACCTGCAGAGAGTCGATGTTGGGCATCTCGTATATCTTGACTTCGCCTTTGACCAGCTCTTTGTAGTGGTCCTTGACCTTCTGCGGCGTGACCTGCTTTCTTATTATCTCGTAATTCTCTTTATTGAAGG
>JAQTLG010000015.1 GCA_028715025.1 Dehalococcoidia bacterium
TTTCGCCCATTGCGCAAAATTCCTTGCTGCTGCCTCCCGTAGGAGTCAGGGCCGTATCTCAGTCCCCGTCTGGCTGGTTGTCCTCTCAGACCAGCTACTGATCATCGACTTGGTAGGCCATTACCCTTCCAACTATCTAATCAGACGCAAGCCCCTCCTCAAGCGCAAAAGCTTTACTGATAAGCTAACGCTTACCAGCACATGCGGTATTAGCCTGCCTTTCGGCAAGTTATCCCCCACTTAAGGGTAGGTTACTTACGCGTTACTCAGCCGTTCGCCACTCCCCGATCAATCTTGCGAACAATCGGGGCGTTCGACTTGCATGCATCAGGCACGCCGCAAACGTTTATCCTGAGCCAGGATCAAACTCTCTTAATTAGTTTAGAACCTTCCTTCCACTATCCAGTTGTTAAGGTGCGTTTTGGAAAACAGCAGTTATATTAGCATGCCGTTCGGGGGATGTCAAACAATACCAAATCTATTGTTAATGTTCTATGATTTGTCACCTTCACTCCCAACCGATTCAGACAGGCGCATATTATTCTGGCAGTGAATTCAGATCCCTCATCAGAGTAATGTGTTCTGTTACTCCCCTGGAAACAAATGGCTGAAAGAAGCAGGATTAACTTAGATGTTGCAAGTACGGGGGTGGGTATATCCCAAGGAATAAGTATCACGCGTATCATAACGCACTTTACCCTGGACCATGAACATGTAATAGTCTTACGGGTGAATCAACGTCAAATATTAATAAAACTTAACTGTCAATACGCTAATCGTAGAATCCGAAATCATTAATAGCCTTTGTCAGCATGTAGAAATTATATGGCGGCGTCGATGACGGAGTCTCACAGGCCGTCATGAGGATATATCCACTTGGGGCATCTTTGCCCGCCAGGATACATTTTTTTGCTGCCTCATAGACTTCATTGGCTGCCGCGTTGGCAATAAGTGAAGTATCGAGATTGCCGGCAATGATATTTTTTTCACCAAAGTATTTTATTCCATCCGCAATGCTAACCTGTTGTCCCAGGCTGACGATGCCAGGATCGCCCATAGGCACCTGGCTCCATAAAGGCAGGTTCTTATTCTGCTCTCCGCAGATATGGCATAAAATGTGCTTCACACTCAATCCCAGTATCTCCTGGTGCAGCTTCTGCTGGTAGGGCAACACGAATTCTTCAAAAGTACGTGGCGATATAATGGAGTTTGCTGCAGTGGGTTCCCATATTTGCACCAACAGGCGCTGCGTGCCGAAGATCTTAACCCACAGCCTGGCTGCACTTAAGATATGATCGGCCGCCAGCTGCACAACCCTGTGAACCGTTTCCGGTTCCCTCGCTATCCACATGCACAGATTTCTTATATCACAGATGTTGCCTGCCGTAGTGAATACACCGCCCACCACAAGACTGATCAAACCACCGTGGCTTTCCTGCATTTTGGAAAACTCCAGCGCCTTGGGAAGATTGCCCGCTGCCTGCGGATCCAAGAGCCTGAGCTTATCGATATCTTTAAGCGATTGTACCGGGTAGCGTACACTTCTCGGTGATTGAATCGAATCGCCGATTGGGAACTCCACTTCCCCACCAAACTCGCTCGTCCCATAGACAGCACTGCCGAAAAAGGGGTACTGGTCGTGTCCATACATTTGCTGAGTCCATAGTTGGGCATCGAAGCTTCTAACAGGTTCGCTGTACACTGAACCTACGGGGTATCCGACGTTCTTAGCGCTGAAGCCCAGCGAAAAGGGAAAAAAAGGCACGCGGTCCAATTTTTGCCTGTTCAAAAGGGAGTTTACCCGCTCGATGGATGTCATTTTACCCTTATTATCAGTTTTATTCGTTACCTATCTACTCTTGTTAATTTAAGTCAGAAATAACCCCAGCTACTGAAATACTAAACAAATTTCTCGCAGAGATAGACGGCCGCCATCGCATCTTCTCCGTGGGCATCACAGCCCAGCTCTTTTGCCAGGACCGGCGTGGTACAGGCACCGCCAATGATGATTTTTACTTGATCCCGCAGCCCGGCCATGGTTATCTCCTCCACCGCGGACCGTAAGGAGATAACCATGGGTGTTAGTAGCATAGAGAGCGCCACGATTTTTGCCTGGTGTTTGCCTACTGCTTCAACAATCCGCTGAGAGGCAACATCGGACCCCAGGTCGATCACCTCAAAACCAGCGGCGCTCAGCATCATACCCACCAGGTTCTTGCCAAGGTCATGGATATCTCCCTTGACGGTTGCCAGCACGACGGTGCCTTTGCCCTGAATATCGGTATTAACCAGCAATGGCTCCAGCGGAACCAAGCCGGCTTTCATCACCTCGCCCGCCAGCAACAGCTCGGTCAGGAAATATTCACCGGACTGGAAGCGATCGCCCACGAGCCTCATGCCGGCGCTCAGACCATCGTTCAGCACATTGCGCGGGTCGGCGCCTGCCTTCAGGGCGACACTTACCTGCCCTGTCACTCCGTCGATATCCAGGTTGACAACCTTTTCCAACACCCCTTGTATGGCTTCACGTTCGTTCATTGCTCACCTCGTCAATTTCAATCTAATGTGTGACAGGATAAACTCCGTAGCGGTGGGTATACTCGATCATCCAGCGGGTATTTTCGACTTTCACCGCATAGTGCGAGTTGGTCTTACCCATGATGAACCCACCATCCTGAGCAGCAGCCTGTATCGCCGACTTAACCGCTGCCTCCACTTCCTCCCGTGTACCCTGGCTCATCACATGGGAGATGTCAAGGTTACCAAAAATGCACATCCGCTTTCCCACTCGTTTTTTTACCTCCGCCAGGTCTACCCCGGCAGTTGGCTCCAATGCTTGTGCACCATCGAAGCCCCAATCCACGAAAAGATCCAGCAACTGGTTCACGTTGCCGCAGCAATGGATAATGATCTTCAAGCCGCGTTTGTGAGCCTCTTCGGTGATTCTCCGCAGGCTGGGGCCGAAAATTTCATCCAGCACACGTGGTGAAACCATCGGTCCGCTCTTGTAGGCCAAATCGTCCTCGTAAACTAAAGCCGGCATTCCAGCATCGGCAGTAGCGCGGATGGTAGCCAGCCAAATCGTCTCATAATACTTTGCCATGCGCCGCACAAAGTCGGGATTGCGGTGTAGCGCAACTGAGAAGGCTGTCAAGCCCATGTCCCCGGAGGATGCCTCCCACAACCCGGCACACGACAGGCTGCCCAGCAGATAAATCCGCTCGCCATAGCGTTTTTGCAGGTCGGCGAATACACGGTATAGTGCTCTATAGATTCTATCGGGAGAGGGGTGAGGCCAGGCGTCCCATAGCTCCGGCGTGGTCAGTAATCCCTGACGATACATAGGCGTATCCACATTTCCGTCCGGGTCGGCTCCCAGATCGTATAGCTTGCCCCAGATGTCGGTCGCCTGCCGGTTACCCTTTAAATTGAAAATCGCCGAGTACCCCGCCAGGGAACAATCGTATCCCAGGACGATGTCGGCTTCAATTTTTTTTGACATAAATTTCTCTATCTGTCGATTGGACCAGCCAATACGATTTATCAGTGGGGCAGCCAATTTGAATAACGTCCCTGTTAAGCCTTCCTGGATCAGGCGTAGCGGAACGGCCTTGTTTTTCTCGCCCAGGATTTCGTAAATCTGGTTCTGTATCACGGTCTCGGAGTAGATAGGCACACGATCAGGTATTCCCAGATTGAGTGCGATTGCGGTTCGTTCGTTGCTGTTCATGAGTTACTCCTTACAGGTATTTCTACGAACAATTGAAATAACCTTAAATCTTCGAGATAACGTTTGCTAATTATCGGTATATCAACATCTTTATACACAATGTTATCTACACCTTTTTTCTCTTTTACGATGGCCTTCAAATTCACCTCAGAATAGATTCATCATTACAAACTTTTACAGTTATAAAAATTGTTAAAAACGCAGTGCATATCCTGTACTTATGTAGAACCCTTATTAATGCGTTCTGATGTCTCCTCCTACAACGAATTGCACGAAAATGCCGCCACAGGGTTCCATCTTTCACAATCAGGCTCCTGACTTGATCTCATCAAGCATTTTACGATGCATTTCAGCATTGATGGGATAGAAAGAAATAAGCGCAATAGTAGCCAGAATGAAAATGAGTGGCACAGCAGTCATTAAAAGCTTGATCATAAATAATGTACCTTCACTCTGTGCAATGTTTGGAATATAGTTCGCCAGAGTGAGGCATTGCCCGGCAATAAAACCCGCAAGCGCGGCTCCTATTTTAAAGCTGACCCAGAAACAACCATAAAGGATTCCTTCCCTGCGCAATCCTGTCTTCCATTGGGAGAATTCAACCGTATCGGGAATCATCGACCAAGGGCTCAGGTAAACGGTTGCCATCCCCACACCAGCCAGGAATAAGATCGGAATTATATACTCAATGCCTTTATCACTGAAAAAATACAGAAGTACCAGTGCGATGGAAAAAATTATCAGGCCTGTGTTAAAGGCGAATTTCTTGCTCTTCTTTTTTGAGATAAACACGAAAAGAGGCAGGAAAATGCCCGCGGTGACGAACAGTAGGAGGAAGGCGATGGGGATCATCCATTCCATCTGGAGGTTATATTTAAAATAATAGTTTACCACCACTCCCACAATACTTATCCCAACCATCATCAGAGTAGTCGCTCCGGTTAGTATGAGAAAGGGGCCATTTTTTACTACCAGCGCCAAATCCTTCTTAAGCGGCTGCTTAACCTCTCCCGAAGACAAACCCCTCTCTTTGACGCTCGCAAATGTAATCATCAGCAAGACGACAATGATAACTGCATATATTATCCCCATAGCTCGAAATCCTGTAGTCTCGTCAGCAAAAGATCCCACCAGTAGCTTCGTTGCACCCGCAGCAGCAAGCGTTCCTGCAAGCGCGAAGGCCATGGAATAGCCCGAAAGAGACGACCTCTCGTGGGCATCAAGCGTGAGATCGGCCGTAAGGGAGCCGTAGGGAACATTCGCCACAGTGATTGCCGAACAGAAGGCTATAAATGTAACAAATCCATAGATTATTCGGTCTGTTTCTGAAAGGTTCGGGGAGGCGAAAAGCAATATCATCGAGATACCTAATAATATCGATCCAAACAAAATATATGGGCGTTTCTTCCCCCATCGTGACTTTGTATGATCGCAAAAGTATCCTACCATCGGATCGAAGACAATATCCCAGGCTTTAGATACAAAAAAAATGGCCCCTGCAAAAGCCGCGCTGATCATAAACACATCAGTATAAAAGAAGATCAGGAAAAGGGCGACAACCTGGAACGCCAGGTTAAAGGCAAAGTTGCCTATGCCATAACCCAACTTAACACCCAGAGAGAGGCGTTCGCTACCTTCGACCGTGTTCACATTTGAGACCTGCTGAATGTCTTTCATATGGATTCCTCTCACATTTCTTAATTACCCATTGTGTTAAAGATTTGTAGCCGAATTATCCTATTGATTGAACAATGGTTCGTAACCATATGATTCAACTATCCCGGCTATTTCCGTCTTCATCGCGTCGGTTAGCTCGCCCATGTCGCGATAGTCGCAGCCCCTGTTGATCTTTTCGTATTTTGTTTTAGCCATTCTGTTATACGGCATGAGATGTACTGGTCCCTTATAGGTGGATTCTTTGAGAACCGATAGAATTCCATGCATTGATTTGGCATCAGCATTAAAACCCGGGATTACCGGAATTCGCGGTATGATCCGCTTGCTTCCGATTCTCTCAACGAACTGACTGAAATTCTGTAGTATTCTTTCATTACCAGTGCCGATATACTCACGATGTTTTACCGGATCAGAGTGTTTGAGATCGAAGAGAATAAGGTCAGAAAGCGTTTGCAGTTTCTCAAGAGAATCCGTATTAAAACATCCACTGGTTTCTACAGCGGTATGGATACCCAAGGCTTTCAACTTCATTAGAAGATCGAAGAGAAACGATGCCTGAACTGTCGGTTCACCCCCTGACACCGTCACTCCACCCCCCGAAGACTGGTAGAAATCTCTATCCCTGGAGACTATAAGCGCTATTTCTCCCGAGTCACACTCACGTCCAATTTTTTCCATGACGTTGTTCTTGCAGACTGTTGTACATCTACCGCAAACAGTGCATTTTTCACGATTCCGCAGGACTCCTTTGCTTGTCATACTAAGCGCTGCCTGCGGGCAGGCTTTGATGCAGGCGCCGCAACGTTCACACCGTTCTGCAAAATATGACATCTCCGCCATACCAGATTGTGACTCGGGGTTGTGGCACCATAAACAACGGAGCGGACATCCCTTAAGAAAAATTGTGCTGCGTATACCGGGGCCATCATACATGGAGTAGTATTGTATATCGAAAACCAAGCCCTTCATGAGGTATCTTAAACTCCCCTGTGCTCAGTCCTCTCGATGATTTCATTCTGTATTTCATATCCAAGGTCTACAAAATATGCACTGTAACCGCCGACCTTCACAATGACATTCCTGTAATTCTCCCTATCCTTCTGCGCCGCTTTAAGCACCTCGGTTGAAACCACTGTCGGCTGAAGCTGTTCGCCCCCCAACCGGAAATACGTTTTCAATAGAGCGATCCATTTCTTCCTTGCCTCCTCTGTTTGGCCGATGGAGGATGGGTGCAATCTGATGTTCACTGCACAACCCATGACATTGGAAAAATCGATAGCAGCCACCGATCGCAGCACACCGGTGATACCGCATTTTTCCACGTTGTAAGGATTACAGCTGGCTGCATATGGCTTTGCGGCCTTCCTGCCATCAGGAGTGGCAGTTGAAATGCGACCATCATATGTATGCGTAGTCATACTGTTGACAAAAGGGGCATAAAAACCTCCTTTATACGTATGGTAGTGGAAAGTCTCCTCGAAAATACGCTTTGTCACATCGTGTGCTATAGAGTCTGACTCCGGATTCCCGTTGCCCCATTTGCCTTCCACTTCGTTTATCAATTGATAGATATTCTCATAGCCCTCAAAATTCTTATCTACGGCATTTAAAAGATCTTTAAACGTAAACCGCTTTTGTTCAAAGATAAGTTTTTTCATTACGAAGAGCGAATCAACAACATTTGCTATACTGTTCATAAAGAGAATGCCTTCAAGGTCATATACTGCACCACCGGCCGTTATATCCCTGCCATTGTCCAAACATCCTTGCATGAAAGCCGAGATATAAGGTGCAGGAAGGTGTTCAGCATACAGACTGTCCCGTATATATGTTGCCTCAACGAGCTTTTTAATCTGAAAGGCTGTTTGTTCTACAAATGCATCGACCAGCTGATCGAAGGTTATAAAAGTATCAGGATTTCCTGTCTTAAGTCCGATGCCTTCAACCATGCCTATCACGGTCTGCGAATCGCCATTGCGAAGAGTCATGTCGAGAATCCGGCTTAATAATAATGCGCAGAATGCCTCTCCACCGGTTTTGCCCGGGGCCACCATGTCAACACAACCGGTAATAGCATAACCAAGCGCATCCTTGTGAGAAAATCCGCGCTTTTCCAGGGCTTTGATACTCACTTCATCGTTCATGACTGATATGCTGGAGTTACCCTCATGGTGAAGCTCGGCAATCTTACTGAAAAGCTCTGGGGGGGAGTTCTTATGCAGCCGTACAACGAAATTCAGCGCTGCCTTTGAATCGGCTGCAGCTTCCAGCATCACATACGTGAGATCGTTGGTGGCATCCTTTGCATCGTCGGTAAGCCCGCCCATTGTTACGGGCTCAGACCCTTCGTATCGCTGGGTGAAATAGCTGATGAAATTGGAATACGGCCTCATATTATGGCTCATGACTTTGAGAAAGAGTTCTTCAAGTAATTCACGTGCTTCTTCCCTGCTGATCTTACCCTCTTTTATATCCTTGATGTAATATGGGAAAAACAATTGGTCCAACCTCCCAGGCGCGTGCACGTTGAATGGCATCGAAAGTTCGACCGCGGTTTTTATCGTCCAGTACGATTGGACGGCCTCACTAAAGCTCTGCGGAGGATACAATGGAACTCTCTTACATATTTCAAGTTGCCGCTGCAGTAGTCCGCCTCTTTGGGGATCCTTGTTCTGTTCAAGTTCTCGCGATATCGTTTCCACTAGCCTCCCTGCGTAAATAATGACCCCTTCTAAAGCAATGTCAATTGATTTCAGAAATTCACGTTGATCTGATGTTAAGTCTTTGCTATTCAGTCGTTCTCTTATTTCTTCATGCATCCCCAGCAGTCCCTTCTTCAGCGGCGTCTCATGATCCAGTATCAAATGTCCCTGCCAGGTGCCTATCGCAGACCCGGTTGAGATGATCGTGTCATTCCTGGACGTAGTGGATGGAAGTGCTGCCGAAAAGCTCAGGATATCTCCGGTATAAACGTTTGAACTCTCCAGAGCAGTTTTAAGAAGATCGGCAATGGTTTTCCCCTTCCAATAAGGGAAAAGCTTGTTATGGAGTTCTTTTTTATCACTTGATGTTATCCTGTAGGGATTTATTTTGCGGCTAGACATTGGACTTAATCCGATACTCGGCATTGCCACGCCCACATCCGCCGTATGTTTCATATTCCTGTAAAGGGTCAATAAACCGTAGCGCCTTATCATGCTTCCGATAAATCTCAGGTTTGATCTAGCCAGGTGCCCCGCCATCGAGAGTCTGCCCAGCTCAATCCTTAAGGTCTCATTGAAAAGACCCCGTTCGATATCAATAGGAATCCCCAGATAATACTCTGTCCACGTACCGCAGATCCTGTCGTCAGGATCCAGGTTTATACGCATTTTCTCATATACATTTTTCATAGAGAGAGCTACCCGCACTCCCGGCGAAAAGTTGCTCTTCTCTGTTTCACGCCATTTCTCGGTATAATATCTCGCACGTTCAATGGAGATGCCGGGCATATCCTCAAGGTACCTGTGTCGAATCCGTTTAATGCGTTCCGACGCCTCATCCTTCATATACATCTGATGTCTCCCATGACTATTATCATTCCTGCCATTATTACCCCGAATTACCTGACAATACCACCAATACTACTAAGCTCCCCCATCCGAATAATGTTGAATACAATTTCTGAAGCCATATCCTCTACACCATTTTGTGCTCTGATCTAGAAATAATCTCCTCCTGGATCTCATACCCGAGATCCACGAAACAGGCACTGTAGCCGCCGACCTTTACAACCACATCCATGTAGTTCTCGGGATTCTTCTGGGCCGCCCTCAGCACCTCTGTAGAGACCACAGTGGGCTGTAGCTGTTCGCCGCCCATACCGAAGTATGTCTTGACCAAGGATATCCACTTCTTTCTACTTTCCGTATCTTTACCGATCGCTGAGGGGTGCATTCGGAGATTAACCGCAACCCCGAACACGTTGGTGAAATCCATTGTGGCAACCGAGCGAAGCACCCCTGTCGGCCCGTGCTTGTCTACATTATAAGGATTGCAGCTCGAGGCAAACGGTTTGCCACCTTTCCTACCATCGGGAGTTGCTATACAGATGCGCCCGTCGTAGGTATGTGAGGTCATGCTGTTAACAAATGGAGCAATGAATCCCCCTTTGTAGGTGCGGTATTTGAATGTCTCAGTAAACAAACGGGTGGTAAGGTCCCTGGCAAAGTCGTCCGATTCGGGATTGCCATTACCCCATTTACCCTCCACTCCCTGGATCATGCGATGGATCTGCTCATAGCCGGTAAAATTGTTATCGATGGCGCTCAGCAGTTCTTTGAAAGTAAACTCCCGCCGTTCAAAGATGAGTTTCTTGATCACATAGAGCGAGTCAACCACATTGGCGATGCTACTCATGTAGAGGATACCCTCAAGATCGTAGATGCCGCCACCACGGGTGACATCCTTCTTCTTTTCCAGACATCCCTGGATGAATGCCGAGATATGCGGGGCAGGAAGATATTTGGCATAGAGCCGGTCTCTGATGCAGGATGCCTCTGCAATCTTCTCAATCTGGAAGGCAGCCTGCCTGACATATGCATCAACGAACTCACCGAAAGAAGAAAACCCCTCCGGTTCGCCGGTTTTGAGCCCGACGTTTGCCACCGTGCCCACAAGGGTACGGGCATCCCCATTTCTCAACGTAATATCCAAGGTACGGCAGAGCAGCAATGCGGAATACGACATACTGCCCATCTTGCCGGGCACGCACAGGTCAACACAACTTCCCATGGCATATTCTCTGGCGTCCTCTAGTGGAAATCCCCGTTTCTCCATGGCCTTGAGACAGACATCATCATTCAGCATAGAAACACTTGAGTAGCCGTTATAGTACATATCGGCTAACCTCATGTATAACTCGTCAGGGGTATTCCTGTTAAAGCGAACTGCAAAATTCAGCACAACCTTGGACTGTTCTGCAGCATCCAGTATTACATGGGTGAGCTCGTTGCATAAATCCTCCCCGTTTGCGGTTTGCCCGCCGAGCGTCACCGGTTCCGAGCCTTCGTAACGGCTGGCGAAGTATGCGGTAAAATTGGAATATGGCCGCATATTGTGGCTCATAACCTTCAGGAACAGCTCCTGTAACAACAAACAGGCTTCGTCCCTGGTGATACGACCTTCCGCTATATCATCGCGGTAATATGGAAAAAGGATTTGGTCAAGCCTGCCGGGAGTGTGAACATTGAATGGAATGGCAAGCTCGACTGCTGTCTTCACGGTCCAGTACGACTGCGTTGCCTCACGGAAGGTGCGTGCTGGGTTCAGAGGTACGTGCTCACAGATCTCCAGCATTTCTGAGAGTATCTGCTTTCGTTCCGGATTATTCTCACGCTCCAGTTCCTGCTGCAGTTTTTCCGTCAACCTGCGAGCATAGATCATCACTCCCTCAAGAACGATATTGATGGAATCAAGGAATGCGCGTTCATCTGGGCTGAGGTTTCCGTTCTGTTTAATTAATCCCTGAACTGCAGAGCGCATACCGATAAGACCGTGTCGCAGGTATTTCTCATGGTCGAGAATCACATGTCCCTGCCAGTTACCGATTCCAGCACCCGGCGAGATAATGGTGTCGTTTCGTGATGTGGTTGAAGGAAGGGCTATAGTAAAACTGAGCATATCTCCTTTATATATATTTGAAGATTCAAGCTCTTTCCTGAACACATCAACAATGGTCTTTCCCTCCCAGTAAGGCAACAATTCTTTCTGCAGTATCTTCTTGTCTTTAGGTCGGATCGAGTAGGGATTGATATTACGCTTATCCACAGGCGTGGTACCGATGCTGGGCATGGCAGCACCGACTGCCTGGATATGTTTCAGATTTCGATAGAGATTCAGGATCCCATATTTCCCGACCATGTAGATAAAGAAACTGAGGTTTGTCTTTACAAGGTATCTGATCATGGAAAGCCGATCGAGTTCGATCTCCAGTACCTTGTTAAACAGACCACGTTCAATATCGATCGGTATGCCCAGGTAGTTCTCGGTCCAGGTGCCGGCAATCCTGTCATCCCTGTGGATACAGATGTCCATGTTTTCATAGACATGTTTCATGGCAAGTGCCACTCTCACAGCTGACGAAAGCGTGCTGTTTTCGGTCTCACGCCATTTTTCAGTATAGTACTTAGCCCGCTGGATGGAGATAACCGAAGGACCCTTCAGATAGCACTTATGAATTCTCTTTATCCTCTCCCTGGCCTGATCTGCTACATCCATTACTGTCATCCCCTTTTAATTATTATTGAATCGCGGACTTAGGCACTCTCTTAATCATCTTCCTGCAAAATATAACCGGTTCTAACCTCGGCTATATTTATAAATGAATCTGGTTCAATTGTCAAATATTTTAAAAATGCGTAGAGCAAACTTTACGTTAGGGGGATGGGTGTGAGAGGGGATGGGGTGGGAAGGTTATAGTTCTGGAGGAAGAAAAACGAAAGCTCAAACAGCCTTCAGCAGGCCTATCTTAAGCAGTATAGTACCTTTCCCAATTTTGATAGCAATAAACTGGCCAAAAAAATGCTTGATATATTGCAATCTGACAAGAATTTTGTTACCGGCGAACTCTCATGTCAGATGAAATCCTGCCTATTAACACATTTCAGGAAATCACAACCAAATCATGCTATTTTTAAATTTTCACCCGGGTCTCTGCTTCACGATACCATAGAATGCCATTTCGAGTGCCTGTTTAATCAGATCTTCCAGACCAATCCCAATTACGTTCCGTGTATTATTCCGTTCGTCGAGTAGAATAAGGCCATCCATCAAGCCCCAGAACGTATTTGTTACTTTCCACGTATCCATCGAGATGAATTCACCATTTTCTATACCTTCTTTCACCACACCCTCAATCACCTTTAATAAATTATATGCCTTATTGTCTATGACCCTGCTGATTTCTGTTTGCGTTTCCTTGAGCTCATCTGGTATGGCACTCAATATGGATATTATGTCAAAATATTCCCTATGCTCATTATAGTATTCAAAATAAGCTCGTGCGATCTCTGAGAGTTTCGCAAGGGAACTCATGCCAGGCCATGATATAACCTTCGTAATCTTATCGACAAGAATATCAAGGCCTTCATTTTGCAGGGCCTTATAGATCTCTATTTTGTTCGTGTAGTACAGGTAAAAAGTCCCCGTACTTACACCAGCTTTCTCAGTGATCATCTCGATAGCAGTGCCGTAGTAGCCCTTATTGAAAAAAAGCTCCTTGGCTGCCTCAAGAATCTTCTGCCTTTTTTGCTGTTTGGCTTCAAGGGTTCTTGCTCTCAGATTCATGACTAAATCATCTCAAAATAAATTATATTATTGAATAATATTCATTATAGCATGACTGTCTGTTAGTACAAACACCTCTCCGGTTTGATGACCGGTTTTCAAATATTGCCCTCAAGCGGACGCTCCTGTTACGCCCGGCATCCGGCCACTACCAACACGGTCAAGGTCAAGAGTACCAGTGCGATTAGAAACAACTTCTTCGTTACTGTTACCCCTACTCATAAAGCGACGTGCAACGTTCGATACAAACGACGCCGGTGATTCCTGTTACTCATAAGCATGTCATACAGTTCGATTGATTTCGACCGTTT
>JAQTLG010000016.1 GCA_028715025.1 Dehalococcoidia bacterium
GGAAATATTTTCTATTTCAGCTATATTCGTTATCTCGACGGAGGTAATGGCAGGTGCTCCGGGCAATGGCCTCTCACCGGTGACGCAACGGGACTTGCTGCCCATCTTGCGGCAGACAAGGTCGGCGGCGTCCTTGGCCACCGCGCGGTAGGCCGTGATTTTGCCTCCCAGTATGCTCACCAGCCCTTCAAGATGATCGCTCTTGGTGTGGTCGACAATCTCGTGGCTGCGTGAGGTGTTCGAGGCCGACCTGCCGGGCTTGAGCGCCAGCGACCTCAGCCCCGCATAGGCGTAGTGGACGTCGTCGATGCCGACCTCCGGATAGGCCAGATGAAGACCTTCCAGAATATATTCCACGTCCTCCCTGGTAGCGTAGACCGCATCCAGATCGTCCTTATAATCAGTATCAGTGGTTCCCACCAGCGAGAATCCCTCCCAGGGTATGACAAAGAAGAGGCGGCCGTCACGCGGAGAGAAGAGCACCAATGCGTGTTTCGATACCTCGGGTATCACGATATGCACTCCCTTGGTGCGGCGCAGGTAAGGCGGTTTGTCCTTGAACAGCATCTCCTTGATGATGTCCACCCAGTGGCCGGCGGCATTGACTACCAGCCTGCCCCTGGCCTGCAATACGTCACCGCTGACCTGGTCCTTCACTTCCACGCCGGTGATGCGGTTGCCCTCGCGCAGGACGCTCGTGACCCTGGCGTGGTTGACCACGGTGGCCCCGGACTTGGCAGCGGATAGGGCGGTCTCCCAATTGAGCCGTTCCGTCAAGGGTATGGCGCAATCGGAGTATACATACGAGCCCTGCATCCCCTTAACCTTTAGGCCGGGCTCCTCAGACAGGGTTCTGGCTTTGTTTAAATATTTATGGTTGGGCAGCGTCTTGTCGAAGGAGATTACATCGTAGAGCGTGGTGCCCAGAAACATGGCTACATTGAGGCTCAAGTTGGGTATGGGGATGAAGAAGGACAGTGGATATACCAGATGGGGGGCGATGCGCAGCAGCACCTCCCTTTCGCTGAGGTCCTGGCGCACCAGGCCGAACTCGAGCTGGCGCAGGTAGCGCAGCCCGCCGTGTATCAGCCTGGTGGAGCGCGAGGTTGTGCCCGAGCCGAAATCGTCCTTCTCCAGCAGCAGCGTGTCCAGGCCGCGCAGCGTAGTATCCCTGGCCACACCAGCTCCGACTATTCCGCCGCCTATCACGATAACGTCGAAAGTTTTTGCGGAAATCGCTTTAAAATCTCTTTTCATATCGCACCTTTAATCTAATTTATTGCCCAGCCCCGGGCCCTCTCCACCGCCCGCTTCCAGTTGGCGTAGAGGTTTTCCCTCAGGTCGGCCGACATTTTCGGCTCGAATGTAGCTGAGGAACGCCATTTGCCGGCTATCTCCTCCTTGCTCTTCCAAAGGCCGGCGGCCAACCCCGCCAGGTAGGCCACGCCCAGCGCCGTTGTTTCGGGTATGGCGGCAACCTGTATGGGAATGTTCATAACGTCAGCCTGGAACTGCATGAGGAAGGAGTTGGCCGTACCGCCGCCGTCCACACGCAGCACCGGTATGCCTATGCCGGTCTCGGATCGCATAGTGTCTATAACGTCCCTGACCTGGAAGGCGATGGCCTCAAGAGTGGCCCGCGCCAGGTGTCCCCTGGTGGTGCCGCGCGTGATCCCTATCATAGTACCGCGAGCGTACATGTCCCAGTAGGGCGCGCCCAGCCCCACGAAGGCGGGCACAAAATAGACTCCGCCGTTATCCTCCACCGAGCGTGCCAGCGCCTCGCTTTCGTCCGCATTTGCGATGATCTTAAGCCCGTCGCGCAGCCATTGAATGGCCGCACCTGTGATGAAGATACTCCCCTCCAGCGTGTAATTGACCTTATTATCCAGGCCCCAGGCCAGGCTGGTAAGCAGCCCCCGTTTGGAGATGAGTGGCTGTTCTCCGCTGTTCATGAGGACGAACGAGCCCGTGCCGTAGGTGTTCTTGGACATGCCGGGATTGTAGCAGGCCTGGCCGAAGAGAGCGGCCTGCTGATCGCCCGCGATGGCGCAGAGAGGCAAGCGGACACCCTCGAAGACGCCCTCAGCCGTTTCACCGTAGTTGAAGCTGGATGGTATCACCCGGGGCAGTATGGCAGCAGGGATATTGAGCGTCGAGAGTATATCTTTGTCCCACTGAAGTGTGTTGATATTGAACAGCATGGTGCGGGAGGCGTTGCCGTAATCGGTCACGTGGGCACTACCGCCGCTCAGTTTCCATGCCAGCCAGCAGTCAACCGTTCCGAAGAGCAGGTCGCCCGCCTCGGCGCGCTTCTGTCCATCCTTGGTATGGTCGAGTATCCAACGCACCTTGGTGGCCGAGAAATAGGCGTCTGGAATTAGCCCCGTCCTGTCGCAGATGGTCTGGCCGACGCCGCGGTTTTTCAACTCTTCAACCAGCCCGGCCGTACGTCGGCACTGCCAGACTATGGCGTTGCTGACCGGCTCGCCGGTTTTTTTATCCCAGATGATGGTGGTCTCGCGCTGGTTGGTAATACCGATGCCGGCGACGGAGGACGGCTTCACTCGGGCCTTATCCAGCGCCTGGCGCGATACTTGGAGCGAGGTCTGATATATTTCGTTGGGATCGTGTTCAACCCAGCCCGGGTTGGGGAAGATCTGCCTCGTCTCGGTATCGGCATCGGCGGCCGGCTTACCATCACGATCGAAAAGGATAGCCGCGCTGCCGGTAGTGCCCTGGTCTATGGAGAGGATGTATTCTCTGGCAGCCATAGTACACTCCCTGCGGAAATTTGAGTCCGCCTATTCTATCATTAAAGAGACTGTGTTACTACGGTTCCGCTCTCAGCCGCCCACGAACCGCGCGATGACATCGATATTGTCGCCGTCCTTCAGAGTATGGTCCGTGAGCTGCCTGATGTGGACCCGGTTGACCAGTATATTACTGTCGCCGGATATAGATCGCCTCTCTTTGACACCGCCCCTGAGCAGACGCTCGTGATATTTAGGGCCGTAGGTCGTTTCCATCTGCTCGATTACGTCCTCGACGGTGGCGGCCTGAATTGTGCACCTCTCCACCCCCAGGTAGAGGCGCCAGGGTCCGACGAACCTGACATTGACGGTTGCCATTATTTACCTTCCTGTGCCAGGGGTATGCTCTCCAGGCTGCCGTCGGCGAAGTCTACGAAGAGCAGGCGGTTGCGTATAGGCTCTCCTGTTCCGGTGATCAGCTTGACAACCTCCTGCACTTCCCAGGCGGCGATGGCGGTCGGTGTGGCGGAAGGATTGCCCGTAACGGCTTCCACGCCGCGTACGTCGCATCCAGGGCCGTATATGGCAGACAGCCCCTTGTCGCCGGGCAGCACCGTCATCACCTGTCCGCAGTAGCCGGCGATGGCGCCGTGGACAAAAGGCAATTTGAGCCTGCGGCAGGACGCTTCCACCACCATACGCGAGGACAGACTATCTAAGGCGTCCACCACAACGTCGCATCCCTTGAGCAGTCCGTCCACGCTGGAATCGTTGATATAGGTACTGCATTTCTTTACTGCTATAGCCGAGTTAATCCGCCTGACACGCTGCGCGGCGACCTTAACCTTCGATCTGCGCAGCACATCCTCGCCTGACATGATCTGGCGGTTAAGGTTGTTCTCCACGAACCTGCCGTTATCGATGATTACAAGATGTCCGATACCCTGTCGGGCCAGCAGTTCGATAACGCTGCCGCCCAGTCCCCCTGCCCCGCAGATGGCCACGGTGGAGTACAGCAGCTTCAACTGCCCCTGTATTCCCGCGGTGCCTATATTGCGCAGGTAGCGCATGGGCACTACGCCGTTCTCCAGGCAGGTGATCTCGACTTCCAGCGGAGTTAACCTGCTGTGCGCGGCGATGGCGCGGCTCTCTTCCAGTCCGATTACCTTCAGCTTCCGTCCGCTGCCCGCAGCAATCGTCCGGCTGCAGCGGACGATCTGCTTCGCCAGACTGTTTCCAGCATTCATGTGAATCGATTATACAGTAAAACATGTTTTTATTTAATGCTGCGCGCTTCACCAAGAATTGCGCTTGTTTTCATAGCGAATTCACAATAACCATATATCATTAGCGGTGATTGATCGTGGCCCGATGGCATACTGATATTTGTAAGAATAGCCGTGGCGACCTTATACCGCATGACTTATAGAGAGATAAAGGAGAACGATAAATGAAAAGCATATTGCTCATAGGCGCTCTGACAGCCCTGTTTGCTGCAGGACTACTGGCAGGCTGTTCACAGCCAGCGGCTGTTACGCCGGACCAGAGCCAACCCGCTGAGACAAAGGCGGCTACGGCCGACGCGGCTCCCACCGGCGGACCGGCTGTCTCTGCCGATAGCGGCACGAGGGCTTCCCCCGAGCAGACCGCGGTTGATGGGTCTCAGGCTGCCAGCATCGCGGAGATACTGCAGGATCCGCGGGGATGGGATGGAAAGAAGGTTATAGTGGAGGGGAAAATAGCCAGCGAATGCCCCTCCGGGTGCTGGTTCACCCTTAAGGACGGCAATGCCGTCATATATATCGATCTGGCCCCCAGCAACCTGGTCATACCGCAGAGGAAGGGTTCCTACACCAGGGTCACGGCAAGGGTGGTCGCCGAGGGCAGCGACGTGTACCTCATCGGCACAAATGTTGAATTTTAGATAGGAGGCGGTTTGAATATTTTTAGTCTGGCGGCCAAGAACCTTATGCGACGGCATGTCAGGACCGGGCTCACGGTGGCCGGGGTGGCCATAGCTATAGCCGTACTCTTCAGCCTGCTCTCTTTCAATGCTGGCTATGAGCGACAGCTGGGGGGAGAGCTCAACAGCCTGGGCATACACATGCTGGCCGTACCCAAGGGTTGCCCCTACGAGGCGGCTTCTCTCATCATACACGGCGGCGTGATACCCAAGTATCTGTCTTACTCCGACCTTGAGCAGGTGCGAAAGATAGATGGCATCGAGATAGCCAGCCCCATGCTGCTGCACCAGTTTTTCAAGGACGATAAACCGCATATTGTTTACGGCATCAATATCGAGGAACAGAAGGCACTCAAGCCCTGGTGGAAGGTGGAGGGCAGGTATTTCAGGGACGATGAAACCGGCGCCATGGTCGTTGGCCGCAGCCTGGCGGAAAAGGAGAACCTCAAGGTCGGGCAGGTGCTCGATTTCGGGCCCGGCAAGGTGCCTACCACCATAGTGGGCATACTCGAGCGCACGGGCAACCAGGACGACGAGTTCCACTTCCTGCCCCTGGCGGCCGCGCAGCATATCTTCGGCAAGGAAGGCCAGCTCACCACCATCGCCATTAAAGTAGATGACATCTCCAAGATATCGGCCATCTCGAAAAAGCTCGAGCAAATACCGGATATACAGGTGGTCACTATGACGCAGGTGATGGGCACCATTATGAATCTGGTGGGCTCAGCACAGGCGCTGCTCTTCTCCGTCATCATTATCGCCCTCTTCATCAGCGCCGTGGGCATCATCAATACGCTGATAATGTCCGTCAACGAAAGGACCAGGGAGTTTGGCATGATGAAGGCCGTAGGGGCTTCCGGCTGGGACGTGTCGCGCCTAATCGTGATCGAGACCCTCATTATCACCCTTGCCGGGTGTGCTGTGGGTCTGACGGTGGCGTTGGGCGGATCGAAGCTGGTGGAGGGCTTCGTACGAGGAGTGATCCCCTATTCGCCCGGCGGCGAGCTCATCAGCATCGACCCGTTTTTGATATTAGTTTGCATCGGCTTCGCCCTGGCAATCGGCCTGCTCTGCTCTATATATCCTGCGATCAGGTGCGCCCGGCTGACGCCCATGGAAGCTATGAGGAGTGACCTGGAATGAGAGACACAATAATAGCTGCCAGGGGGCTGTCCAAAAGCTACAGAAGGGGAAGTGAGAATGTGCACGCGCTCAGGGCTACTGATCTATCAGTCGGCAAGGGCGAGTTCGTATCGATCGTCGGCCCTTCGGGGTCCGGCAAGTCCACGCTGCTGCATCTGCTTGGACTGCTGGAGACCCCCAGTTCGGGCAGGATCTCGCTGCAGGGCAGGGAGACGTCCTGGCTGAAGGAGCGCGACCTGGTGAAGGTACGGCGCGGCAGCATCGGCTTCGTGTTCCAGCAGTTTTTACTGCTGCCCACTCTCACCGTGGAGGAGAATATCGAGCTGCCGCTGCTTTTCAGCAGGAAATCTGTCAACAAGGACCGGATTGCAGGGATTATGGAGATGCTGGAACTGACGCACCGCGCACGCCACCTGCCGCACCAGCTTAGCGGAGGCGAGATGCAGAGGGTCAGCATCGGACGCGCGCTGGTGAATGAGCCAGGTATTATCATGGCCGATGAGCCGACCGGCAACCTTGACACTGCAACGGCGGATAAGATTTACTCCCTGTTTAAGAGGTTGAATGAAGGCGGATTGTCGCTGATCGTGGTTACTCACAATATGGAGCTGGCCGGCAGGGCCGACCGTGTGATCAGGCTCAGGGACGGCCAAATCATAAGCGATTGAAGCTCCTCAGGTTGATTAAACATTCCGTCGAATGTATTATAGTCTCACTAAATCGTACAAGGAGATTGTAATGCTACCTGAACTGGGCAAACTGGACCGGGCTACTTTCGACCGGATTATACTGTCGCGGCTGGGCAAGAAGGACAAATCTGTGTTCATCGGCCCCCGGCACGGCGTGGACGCCGCGGTCATCGACCTGCCCGGCGGTGATGTCATGGTTATCGCCGAGGATCCCACTTTCGGTATGCCCGTGATTATGCCCTATTTCGGTTGGGCCATAGTCCATATCTGCGCCAGCGATGTGGCTGTTCTGGGCGTCAGACCCAGGTACATGACCATCTGCCTGATGTTTCCGCCAGGCACAACTGAAAAAGTTATAGATAAGGTGTGGACGCAGGTTGATGAGGAATGCAGGAAGCTGGATATTGCCATCATAGGCGGCCATACCGGCATCTATCCCGGTATGTCTTTTCCCCTCAACGGTGGCTGCACCGTGATGGGCCTCGGCAAGAGAAGTCAGATAACAGCGGCCTGCAATGCCAGGGTTGGCGATCGCGTGATGATGACCAAAGGCCCCGCCGTGGAAGCAACCGGTCTGCTGGCATGGCAGGCCGCTAAATCCCTGACCAAAAAGCTGGGACGTGGTATGGTGGCCAGGGCCAAAGAATATTTATTGCAAATGACGGTGGTAGAGGATGCGTTAACGGCGGCGCCGCTGGCACATGCCATGCACGACGCCACCGAGGGCGGTCTTCTCAACGGCGTCTTCGAGGTTGCCGCGGCCTCCGGGCTGGGCGTTACTCTGTACGAGGATAAGATCGTGATTCCCGAAGCGATAGACGCCGTCTGCAAAGCTTTCAAGATCGATCCGCTCATCTCCATCGGTGAAGGCACACTGGTCATCACCGCCTCGCCCGCCAACAGCGGCAAGATCATCTCAAAGTTGAAGAGGAAGAATATTCCCGCCTGGGATATCGGCGAGATTACCCCACGGGACAGGGTGTTTATCAGAAAATCAGGGAGAAAGCAGAAGCTGACGCCGGTGCTGGATGATCCCTTCTGGCCGGCCTATTTCAGCGCGGCCGAGGGCTGAACTATGAGAAGGAAAGACGCCGCCGAAAGGATCATGGGCAACCTCTGCCTGGCCGTGGAGAGGCTTCAGCGCTGTAGGGAGTTCTCCCTGCTCATGCCCGAGGTGCGGGTCAACGTGGTCTATGCCCTGCCCGGCGCCAAGGACCCTGCGGAGGTCGCCGCCATAGACGGCAGGATAACGGTGGTCAATGGATATCCTCTGGCCAGCGGACTGCCCAGGTGGGGAGGCTCGGACCATATGGCGCGGCTGATCATCGAGGCCAGGAAGTATAGCCCGGATATCAACGCCGGTATCAATTTTAAATGTGATGAGAGCATCATAAAAGTCGTGAAAAAATACGCGCGCGAGAAGAGACTATTATTTGGTTGGATCGACCGCGCCGCCGAGCCGGATCAAGTGTCTAAGGCCGACGGCAGGTCTATGCCCTGGAAGATTAAACAGCTGGTCAGTGGTGGCGGCAGAATGCCGGACATTTTCTACGAGGGCGACGGCTGGGGCAAGGAGCCCCTCTTCGTAGGTCTGGGGAGCGACGCGACCGGCGTGGTCAGGATGGCAATAGAGATAGCACGACGCTATACGCGAAGCAGAAAAAGGTGAATTAGGTGCCCAACCAAAATAAGAACAGCGAATTGGTCGAAAAGATCCTCAGTCTGAAGGAGAAGAGAAAGGCTGTTATACTGACGCACAATTACCAGCGTCCTGAAGTGCAGGACATCGGTGATTTCGTAGGCGATTCGCTGGAGCTGAGCAGGAAGGCGGCTGAGGTGAACGCCCCGGTCATCGTCTTCTGCGGCGTACACTTCATGGCGGAGACAGCCTCCATTCTGTCGCCCGACAGTGTGGTGTTGCTGCCCGACGTAGAGTCGGGCTGTCCCATGGCCGACATGATCACGGTGGAGCAGCTCATCGCTAAGAAGAAGGAGCTTCCCGGCGTGCGTGTGGTCTGCTACGTCAACTCGTCTGCTGCGGTCAAGGCGGAGTCGGACATCTGCTGCACCTCGGCCAATGCGGTCAACGTGGTCAGAAGCATGGGCGAAAGCAAGATACTCTTCATTCCCGACCAGTATCTCGGCTACTATGTGACTACCAGGCTCAGGCGGGACATGTATCTGTGGCCGGGCTTTTGCCCTACCCATGTCAAGATACAGGCGCAGGACATCATCGATCAGAAGAAGAGGTATCCGGGCGCTGTGGCCCTGGCGCATCCCGAATGTAGGCCGGAGGTGACGGCCGTGGCGGATGAGGTGCTCAGCACGGGCGGAATGTTGAGATATGCGCGCACAGCGCAGGCCGAAGTGATGATAATCGCTACCGAGACCGGCATACTGCACCGGCTCAAGAAGGAGAATTTTGGCAAGACCTTCGTCCCGGCAACGGCCAAGGCGGTCTGCCCCAATATGAAGAGGATCACGCTGGAAAAGGTGCTGTGGGCGTTAGAGGAGATGAAGACCGAGGTGAAGGTGCCGATCGATGTAAGGAAGCGGGCCATATCGGCGGTGGACAGGATGTTGTCCCTGTGATTTCCGCATAGTCCGGATATCCATTATTATTAAGTGTAGTGGTGTAAGATGAGACAGGTTTATATGGACAATGTCGCCGCCGCCCCGCTATTGCCGGAGGTCAGGGAGGCCATGTTGCCCTACTTAGGCCAGATTTTCGGAAATCCGCAATCGCTGCACAACTGGGGAGACGGTGCCAGGGAAGCGCTGGAAGGAGCGCGCGAGCAGGTCGCAGCGCTGATCGGCGGCGCCTCCGAGGAGATCGTCTTTACCTCCAGCGGCACAGAGGCCAACAACATGGCCGTCAAAGGCATTGCCCGCGCCAGGTCCGAGAAGGGAAAGCACATCATTGTCTCGGCCATTGAACACTTCTCTGTATTTAACTCGGCGCGCACCATGCAGAGGGAGGGGTTCGAGATCAGCCTGGCGCCGGTTGACTCGACCGGCACGGTCATCCCGGCCGAGCTGCTGAAGCTGGTCAGGCCCGATACTGTGCTTATTTCGGTTATGCATGCCAGTGGCGAGGTGGGCACCATACAGCCGCTGGCCGAGATAGCGGCCGGTCTGCCCAAGGACGGGCCGGTGCTGCATACCGATGCCGTAGCCAGCGCCGGGAACATTCCCGTTGATGTTAAAAAGCTCGGCGTACAGGCGCTTAGCATGGCCGGGAACCAGTTCAACGGTCCGCGCGGCAGTGCCGCGCTCTGGATTAAGCGCGGAGTTAGAATACTGCCTCTGCTGGACGGAGGTATACAGGAAGGTGGACGCAGGCCGGGCACGGAGGACGTGCCGGCCATCGCAGGCCTGGGCAAGGCCGCGGAAATAGCCAAACGCGACCTTGAAGTCAGAATGGAGCGGCTTTCGGGATTGCGCGATATGTTGATCGAAGGTGTGCTGGGCGAGGTCGAGCATTCAGTCCTGACGGGGCATCCTGTCAACAGGCTGCCCGGATATGCCAGCTTCTGTCTGCGTTTTATCGAGGGCGAGGCCATACTCATGCTGCTCAACAGCCACGGCATAGCGGCCGCCAGCGGATCGGCCTGCACTTCGCGTGCGCTCAAGGCCTCGCATGTGTTGCTGGCCATGGGCATCAACCACGAGCTGGCCCAGGGCTCCGTATTGTTCACCCTGGGGCCGAATAACGATGCAGAAGACGTCAAATATGTGCTGGAGAACCTGCCGAAGGTGGTGGACCGCCTGAGACAGATGTCTCCCCTGTACTCCAAATATCTCAAAGAACAGAAGGGGTGATAGCAATGCCTGTTTACAGCGAGAAGGTCATGCAGCATTTCATGAATCCGCACAATGTGGGCGAGATCGAGGACGCCGACGGCGTGGGCGAGATCGGCAACCCGGTGTGCGGCGACATGATGACGTTTTATATCAAGGTTAAGGACAACCGCATCGAGGACGTTAAATACAAGACCTTTGGATGCGGCGCGGCCATCGCCGTCTCCAGTATGGTCAGCGATCTGGTCAAAGGTAAGACGCTGGAGGAGGCCCTGACTGTGACTCCCTCCATGGTGGCCAAAGAACTCGAGGGGCTGCCCAAGAATAAGCTGCATTGCTCCAATCTGGGAGCACAGGCTTTACATAAGGCTATTAAGAATTATGCGATAAAGAACAAGATCGATATACCCGGTTTAACGGACAAAGAAGAACCGGAGGAGGATGAACATGCCTGCGAAACCTGAGAAAGAGAATAATTCCTCGATTTACCGATTCAGCTGCCCGTGCTGCAATGAGGAGCTGGTTATAGCCGAGAACCCGTACTGCAAGGTCTGCAAGGTCAGCTTCGGCCGTTGTAGGAACTGCGGCGCTCTTATTATGGAGGAGACGCTGGTTGTCTGTCACCAGTGCGGCAAGCCGCTGAAAAAATAGGGGAAGTGTGGCATGGCTGAGCAGGACAAGAGCACTTTGAAGTTTAAACCCGATGTCACTATCGACTGCGTAGGGCTCTACTGTCCGATGCCGATCGTCCACACGACAAAGCAAATAAAGACCATGCAGCCCGGTCAGGTACTGGAGGTGTTGGCCGACGATGAGGGTATCAAGCAGGATATGCCCAACTGGGCCAAAATGACGGGCAACGAGTTTCTGGGCATTGAGGAGGTGGGAGGCAAGTATCACGTGTTTGTGCGCAAGGCCTGACACACCTCCATACATTGCATTGACAAATGTGCGTTGTTATAATTTCTTACGGTCACGGTATTGTAAATCATTGCCCGTGCCGTTAAAGCGAGGTTGAAAATGGCTGCGAAGCCGAGAAAAAGCGCTGTTCAGAATTTAATTAAGAACTTGCTGGAAACCGAGATTCCCGATATACAGACCGCTTCCAAGGAACTGGCCGACTGGATCAAACAACTCGAGCAACACAGCTTCAAGCTGCAGCACTATGCTACCGAAATCGAGAGCTGGGCTGCAGAGGAAGATGAGGTCGACACGATCGAGCTGACCGATCTGATCAAAGACCTTGAGTCGACCCTTAACGATATGCGCCAGACCGGGGCGCTTCCACCTCCTGCCCCCGCCGCAGAGATTGAAGCGCCGGCTGCGACGGGAGAGAAGATGCATCGTGGATATGGCCGTAGCGGAAGGGTGGTCAGGACGAGGGAGCTGTCCAGGTCCGAGCTGAGGGCCGATGATAACAGGGCGCCTGTGAAAAAAATCGAGCAGGCGGACGGGGAGAAGGAAGCCGAAGGGCCGGTCAGGACTCCCCAAGGGGTTCTGGTAGCCAAAGATAGCGGCAAGCCCGGCGCCAAGGCTGAGCTGCCGACCGGTGGCAAAGAGGTTGTGGTCCGCAGGGAAGGCAAGAGCCCCCAGGAAGATACTGGCCTCGGAGGATATCTGACGCCGGAGGGCTTCGTCGTCAAGCGTACGCGTCATTAAAAACTGTGCTAACAGACAGTCTGAGATAACCTGAGAAGGGCTATTATTCTGTCGAGATGATCCCGGCGGATCGCCAGAGACATGCGTGGAAGTTAAATCGTATTGATAATGGATCTTGTGATACGGTATTATTAAAAGCGGATCAGTCTTATTAGATTTTTAATAATCATTATTGGAGGTGGCTATGTATAGAATGGCATTGGCTCTATTGCTCGTTTTATTCACACTGGTCGGGTGTGTTATCCCTACCAGTCCTCTTACGGTGGTGCTGGCTACGCCGATCAATGGAACTACGACGCAGACATTATCGCCCACCATGACATGGGTAGGTATCGGCAACAACACATACGAGTTGCAGGTAGCATCCGACAGCGGGTTTCAGAACGTGGTTTTAAATGAAGGCAATCTGACACAACTGCTATACGTGGCACCTGCCGGCAGGTTGAGCTCGGCACAGACCTACTTCTGGCGTGTGCGTGCATCTTATGGAGGGGAAACAGGGCCGTGGTCTACGGCGTGGTATTTCATTACGCCCGGCGGCAGTCCTATCCCACCACCACCTAGCGCTACCGGCACTATCAATATCGCAACGACACTGGATGGCACCTCATGGTACGGGTCCATCAGCTATACGCTGACTGGTCCGGTGACCGTGTCGGGAACCGCCACCCCCCAAACCTTTAACGATATGCCGGCAGGCAGTTACCTGTTGACGTTTAACTACGGCGGCCCGCCGGGGGCTAATTTTGACTCTATATCTCCCACGGCATCCGTGAATCTTGTATCAGGAAGGTCTATCAATTACACGATGACCTTCGGCAGCCCTGTTTCAGGAAGCAGTGTGCAGACCAGTGCCACGCTTAACGGCGTGCCGTGGTCCGGCGCGGTGCGGTATGCATTGACACATTACACCGTGAGTGGTCCGGTGGAGGACGACGAATACTCGGTTCCTCGCACGATAGGCTAC
>JAQTLG010000017.1 GCA_028715025.1 Dehalococcoidia bacterium
TTTATCTCCATCAGGCCCTGTAACAACAGTAGGATAGGGTGTCACCGGATTGAGTCCCAGTTCAACGAACTCCGGCCCGCCCATGAATGTGTGAGAATGCCCGCCCACTATGATGTCGATACCGGGAACGGCGGCGGCGAGCTTGAGGTCGGGCTCATAACCGAGATGGGAAAGTATGACGATCTTATTGACGCCCATGCCGTTGAGCTCGGATATATATTTGCGGGTGATGTTCTCTGAGGGCAGGAATGCGACTGTATTGCCCGGCCTCGCGATGCCCGGCGTGTCAGGCGTAATCAACCCGATAACGCCGATCTTCTGTCCACCCTGTTCCAGGATTACATACGGTTTAATCCCGGCGGCCATCTCCGGCTCCTGTGTGAGATCCATGTTGGCGGCAAGAACTGGCGGTTCAAGGGTATCAACCATTGTTTTTACCAGTTGCGTTCCGCTGGCAAACTCGTGGTTACCCAGCACGACCGCATCGTATTTCAATGCGTTTATGGCTGCGAAGTCCGCCAGACCCTCGAATTTGGGCATCCAGATGGTCCCCTCGGTTACATCGCCAGCACTGAGAAGCATGACATTCTTTTCTTTTCCGCGAATATCATCAACAGCGGATGCCAGCAGGCTGTAACCGCCGACCGGAACCAACGTATCCCTGCCGTTAAGCTTGAGCATCAGGTCGTGCGGCATCACGTATGAGTGCGAATCACCAGTGTGCAGAATAGTGACCGAAAGTGGATCGCTGGCTATGTCCTTGAGGGGCGGCGCGGCCGGTGTAGCCGGCACGGCCGGTGCGCAGGCAGTGAAAATCATTGCCAGCGATAGTATTAACGCAAGGACGATGCCCGTGATTTTGTAGTGAGATTTCATCATTCTGTTCATCAGCCTCTCTCCTAATTAAAACATTTCAGCGCGGGAATTGTTGGGCCACAGCAACCACCCCGAGTCACGGTCCCCACAGGGTCGTCAATGATTATATGCGCTTCAAAACACTTTTACAACGTCTTTTCACCCATGTTTTCACCGGCTGACCGACCATCACGCTTGAATCAACTATTCGCATACGCAGGAACATAATTCATTGACACCTGTCTGCCCAACAGATATCATCGTATTCAGAAGTAATATCGGAGCGATTATCGCTTAAACGCTTAATTGTACGTGAACTGTCGGAGCGAACAGTTAATATGAAATCGGATAACAACATATTCATGCAGGTGGACGAGGTCGGGCCCGTTAAATTCTATGTAACCGATGGCGGCAGCAGCGCGGCGGATGCGATATATCGGGCGAGGTTTAAACTGTATGCCAAGGAAGATCGGTATATCGCCGACAGTGGTATCTATCTGGATATCGCAAGAAAAATGGTCTACGATGTCTTCGACCCGATCTCTCTGCATCTGATCGCCGTCAATGAAAAGGATGAGATTTTCTGCGGTATTCGAATAGTCCCCTACCAGGATGTGATCGGGTTGCCCATGGAAAACAAATATCCCGACAAAGAACACCAGAGCAGAGCCGGTTTCAATATCACCCATTATATAGAGAACTCGGGTATTCCAGTGGATAAAATTGCGGAGTTCGGCCGATTTTTCAGGCTTGCCAACAGGAAGAACATGGATACTACATACGACCCGATCAGCCTGCTCATCTGGAAGAACGCTACGGAGATTACCAAAAAGCGGATACGAGATATAAAACCTATCGATTACGCGTTTGCTTACGCCGTTCCGAGCCTCGCAAAACTTTACAGCAAATTCGGTTACGGCATGATACCCGATTTAAACGGCAATTTCGTGAACCACGTATTCCCGGTGCCTACAAAACTGAATACCAGTGATGGGCAGGTTACGATGGAGGAACTGGAACTTGTACCTCTAGTGCTGTCCAGGAAAAAAGTAGTAGAACGGATACATGACGCCGATTGGGAAGCGCAAAATCCCACCAATCCCAAGCTCGACAGCAAATTGCTGATATACCTTGCTCCGGAAGAATTCGGTTTGACGCAGGAAGAGATCGACAAACAGAGAAAAGACCTGGCGGACGTATATCAAATGCTCTACGGTGAAGACGAACAGCGAACGCCGGACAAAGACCTTGTCATATCCGGAAGATAGTCGTACTGAGCAGCGAATAACAGGAAATCTGCGTTAGCTGAATTAATGGCAGGGCTGAAATGGATCCCGGGTACATGATATCCCTGAACTATGATTTTATCAGGGCGTGCTCCAGCATCTGAATTGCTGTTTCCTCGAAGAGCGATGTATCGCATTTCAGCCACATTAAACTGTACCGTGTTATCCACTCGACCAATCCACTGACCAGCGCTGCAGCCGCAAAAGTATCATATTCCCTGAACCTTCCTCTCTTTATACCTTCCGCAATGACGGCACTTAGCATTTTCTGCAGTTTCTTATCAGCATCGGGTTGTCTTATATTCTCCAAGCCCAGATGGACTCGGATGTCCAGTAAACGCACGATGTCGGAATTCTTAGAAGCGTGCAGAAGTATTTTATGCACGCACGTTCTGATCTGCTCTGGTCCCAAAGAGCCTGACAGCGACTTTTCTAAAATTACGGATATGTCGCTGATGTAGCTATCAATCAGAGCATCTGCCACAGCTAACTTGGTGCCGAAATAAAGATATATCGTTCCATGCGCAACGCCTGCTTGTTCTGCAATCTGACGCATACTCGTCCGGCTGTAGCCTTGCCGATTGAATAAATCTCGCGCGACCGCAAGTATTACCCGACGTCTCCCCGGTGCCGCTCGTCTAGCCATCGTAGTTGTAACTGATAATTGGTCATTGATACTAACAGCACTTCACAAGGTCTGTCAATCTTGTGTGCGATCTTATGGAAAAAGTGGTAACTTCCTCAAATGGATTTAAGCCCCGACACCCCCCAGATATCAATAGACTGCTTCCAGAAGCACTCTTATTAGAATTATAGGAGTCCATTAAAATGCGGTTACCGCCTGCAGTTTCTTTTCCGGATATATCTGCTCCGGCTTGGGTGGCATAGGGTTGTACACCCAGTCGACGTTGATACGTCCGCACTCCAGCCCCGCAATAGTCTTAAATCCCTTAAAAACTCCTCTCAACAGTACTGTTTGCATGTCCAGGGACATGCAAAAAATCGCTACTACCATATCCTGGGAAATTAGCTTCAGTTCTTTTACGTAAACCGATGAGGAGAAAATTATGCTGCCACTACCCACGGTCTGGGCCTGCATCACGGGGATAATGACAGGATACCCATCTTCACCAGTAAATGATAGGAATTTAAGATTACCGACTTTATCGATCAAGCTGTGTGTTAAAGGATTAATAACTTCCTTGTCTGAGCCTTTACCTGACAACGTTTTGGCTGCCAGAGTTTTTATAGCTGCCCGGATAATACCACCCATGGGTAGAGGTTCCTTGCCCTGCTGTTCGATTAAGTCTAAATAATAAATCGTGTGGATACCAAAATAGGCATTGTATCGAAACATTGGAGTGCTATTAAGCAGGGTGTATTCTTTTCCGGCCACTGCTGTCTTTGTGAAGTTTGCCTTCCCACGCCATATGTTTTTATCCAACGTCATGATCAAGAAACCTGTTTTCGGATTTTTCCTGATATACTCCTTGCTCAATCCCTCGGAGAACTGACCCCAGAAAAGCTGCCTGGGGGAATTTGCCGTCAATGTGGTAATCAAGGTAATATGCGGTAGTTCCTCTTCATTGACGGTTGCGAGCAGCCCGACCTTCAATTCCGGTTCAAAGCCCTTGAGATCCGCTTCCGAAAAAGTTGTGTAAATCCGCTTATGCTCTGGCATTCCCTATCTCCTTTGTTTTTGATATGGGTATTTGCTACATACGATGGCTTTCGCGTGCAATTACCTCGTTTTGAAGTTCGCGGCCTAACGAAGTGAAATAAGAGTTGTAGCCGGTCACACGTACAATAAGGTTCCGGTACGCATCGGGATTACTCTGAGCGTCTCTCAAAATGTCGCCATCAATTATATTTATCTGCAGCGTACTGCCGCCGTTCTCTGTACAACTCCGCAGGAATGCCTTGAACTTTACTTTATGCTCCGGATCGCGCAGCAAAGATGGACTGAACGTTATGGTATGGCTGGCGCCATTAGGCAACATACTGAAATAGCCTTCCCAATCACCACCACCTTGACTATCCTTTCCTCCAAACACTTTCCCCACCGAGTTTACGTTGGCAGTCGGTCCATAAATGTCAGTTCCGTCGCACGGGCAGATAGCATTCGACAGGAATTTACCCTTGGGCCGTCCGTCGGGACTTGCCGGAAGTATATCACCATCTGATATCCAGTAAATCCCCGAATGCATACCGGGACGGAACTGTTTACCCGTTGCCGAGGACCTGTATTTCCAGGTCTCATCGGTCCATACTTGCATCACTTTTCTGCCCATCTCATCGGCATCATCATCATCCCTGCCATACTTTGGGGATTTATGTAGAGCCTTGGCCTGAAGTATTTCATGCCCGACCCAGTTATCTTCCAGCGCTTTTATTAGCTCTCGTATGTCACATTCCTTCCTGTCGAAGACAAGATACTTGATGGCGAGCAGAGAATCCACGGTGGTAGCAAAGGTTACCGCCTCCAGCGTTACAAAGTTGAGCTCTGGACCGCCCTCGGTTATATCGATCCCCTTATCGGAGCAGCCTTTAACCAGACATGAAAGATATGGGGTACGTGTGAACCTGGCCTTAATGCGATCGGCCCAATCGTAAAGATGCGCAATCCTATTTACGATTGCTCTGGTCTGTAGCACATACGCATTCCAGAATTCATCCCAGGTTTTGAATCCGGCGGCACTGCCGGTGTGGACACCCCAGCGTTTACGTGGTTCCGGCTTTCCTGTTAACAGATCCACGCACCGGATCATATCGTAGCCGTCGTTCAATGCATGCTCTACAGCTTTCAAGAGGTTCAGGTTTATATCCACTGTTCCGGAGCGGTCGTTGCCGCACATAGTATTCTCCAGACATCCCACCGGCGCGTAATTAAATACATTGTCAGCATTTATTAATGTCTCCACCTTTGCCATCTTTGCTTCACGTAGCATACCAGCGATCGCACGCTCATCGAAATTTAACTGGATCGGTGATCCCTGGCTTACAGCGATCATATCGACCAGTGTATCCAGCAGCTTTTCGGGGCTATTCCTATGCAGTCGTACATTAGGCTTAGGCTCAAGCAGAGGGCTAAGCTCATCTATAACTTCAAGTATCGTGTAAGTAAGATCATTGCTCAGGTCTACCCCCCCCTTGCCCATACCGGAGATTGTGATAAGCTGGCCCAGGGAACCGGTGATACCCTGAGATTCTCCCATACGCATCATGCCATCGTATACATAGTTGCAATGTATCCAGAGGCACTTCAGTATCTCTTTGCCGAACTCTCGGTCCATGCCCTCATCGATTGATTTCTTCCAGAAGCTGTAGAGATATTGGTCGGCCCTACCGAAAGAGACGCCGGATCCCGGGTAATTTTCATCGCTCATCACCATCATATGTGTGAGCCAGAGTGACTGAATCGCTTCCCAGAAATTCTGCGCCGGCTCCCAGGGGACACGTTTGAGCATATCGGCCATTTTAATCAGCTCATCTTTTCTGGCTGAGTTGGACTCTTTGGTGGCCAGGTTAAAACAGACCACACTGTATTCCAGAGCCACATCCCGCGCCATCGTGGATGCGGTAAGCATGGCCCTGACCTGTGCACCCTTTTTACCTTCACGATCTGTTTTCGACAATGACGCCAGCCGCCGGCTAAGTTCCTCGTGGATACTTTTCCAGCCCTCGTGCAGGACGCGCGGATAATCGGGTATTACGTGCCCGCCTGGCACGCCCGCATTGCCATAACCATGATTATGGAACCATATCGCGGCGCTGCGGACGCCGTTCTTTCCGTAGACTTCCCGCGCATATTGGCGAGTCTCCTTTTGAGTAAGGCAACGAGAAGTCTGCACGTTAAAACGCCCTCCGGCGATGAGATCACCGGGAAGCACCTCCTGCGGCAGGTAATGCACCATGACTTCTTTGATAAACCATGCCTGTCGCTCGGGTAAACTCCACTTCCAGAAGTCTCTGGCAAGCTGTACCCTGTGCGCTGATTGCTGAAACGTGCCTGTAAAAGTAGGCAGGGTAATATAGCTTTCGGGAGCTATATAATAGGTGATCTCCTGGTACTGGATGTCCCAGGGAGTCCCTGTAGTAAAACTGACGAACTCGTTATTCCATTTGCGCTTGACCCCCTGGAAATAGTAATCCCTGAGCCATTTTATACGGTCAGACAGGTTCTTGGGCTCCTTAATGTGATATTTTGGTGCACCGCAGCTCTGTGTGGTCATGGCCATGCCTCCTGCCAGGTATTTTCAATACAGCGATATATATTCTTAGTATCCCGCGTACGCTACTTCAGTCTAAATTGGTAACCCCCGTCTGTCCTTGCCTGTCCCTTTCTCCAACCCGCCAAATGCATATGGCAACCGATCTTCGAAGGGTGGAATCTGCGGCAACGGTTCTTTTCTGCCAACCTGGTACCAATATGCAGTGCTGGTCCAGTCGCCCTGCCGGTCATTTGCATGACCATGCTCAATGGAAAATAGCAGAGACTTCTCGAAGAAAACAGGGTCTTCAACGTGAAAACGGTACTGCGAGTGTTTGCCTGTGTAATCGGAGTTACCTTTGAAATAATAACCGTAGTATGGGGTTGAATACGTTTCACGCAAGCCGTTGTAGTTCCACGCACCGCAAAAATAATCTTCCGTACCGGTCCCATGTATCGAAGGCGGCCATGGTTCACCATCGATGAAAAACATATCGTCACCCTCACCCCACCAACCCGGCTCGTTGGTATCCAGATGAAGACAACAGCCGACATATTGTCCCCTGCCCTTGGCATCAAGAATAATATAGTTGTCTTTTCCGGTGGTGTTCAGTCTGTCAGTAACACCAGCGGCGTTTAAACCCATCTTCTCTTCCTTTTTAAGTACCAATCGGCGGTTCCAGGACGTGTGGAATCGTGCCAGATCAGGTTGTGTATCAGGCCAGACTTGATAATCGATGTAGAAATAAAGAAGACTTGTCTTATCTGTATCATTGGTTACCGTGATTTTTACGCCGGTAGAGTACGGCATCTGAAACCAGCAGTTGAGCCCCAAATAGGAGGTCTGCAGAGGAAGCGAATTGAAATAGGCGCCGACGGCATGACCCAACCCGAAAAAATCCCCCAGCGGGCAAGACACGGACGGCGTTTTCTCCCCATCCCAGTACATACTCAATATCAGGCGCCGCAGATTAAAAGGAAGACTTGGATCATCTTCAAAAGTCGTCATCCAGATATGTTTGATGCAACCGGCGCCCGTAGTCTCCCCCAGCACAACGGTCTGCCCTGCGGGGATGAACCAGAGATCGGCATTACCGCCAGTCTTATCAAAAGAAGACCATCGCCTCGATTTTATATTGTTTCTGAGCTTGGGTAGGCTAGCCAGCGAAGTCATACCAATTTCCATATATTCCCCTCCTGAATGTTTATCGTATAATCAGTCTGGTCATTCATCGAAAGCGCCACATTTATCAACCATTACCTCGTTTACCGATCAATATCTGCCGTACAGTGGCCCAAAGTTGGCGCAGGCACGAAAATCAGCTCCCTGCGGCTCCATTGCCCCGAAAGCGCTCCAGATGTCCGGTCGGAATATACGCTCACCGGCAACATTATGCATTGAGACCGGTATGCGCAACATGGCTGCCACCGTAATCAGATCATGACCGATGTGTCCGTAACTTAATACTGCATGATTGGCTCCCCAGTCGTTCATCACAGAATAGACATCCCTAAAAGGACCATTGTCCGTTAACATAGGCACAAACCATGTTGTCGGCCAGGTGGGATCGGTCCGGTCGGTCAATATATTATGAATTTTTAATGGGAGATTTACGGTGTATCCTTCTGCAATCTGCATGACGGGTCCTAGTCCTTTTATCAGATTCATCCTGGACATGGTGACCGGCATCCCTCCGCGAGTTGTAAAGCCGGAGGAATACCCTCCACCCCTGAAATATTCCAACCTGGCCGGATACCAGCTTGTTGCTCTCAGGCATTCATCCTCGTCAGCTGGTGTAAGTTCCCAGTACGGCTTCATCACCGGCTGCCCATGCAGCGTCTGCCGACCCGTTCCGTCCAGACATGCCGAGCCTGAATTAATCAAATGAATGATGCCTCCCTCGGCCTTATCCTGTAGTTTGTAACCTGTCACACGTTTAACTGAATCCGGACTCCAATAGGTCCTGACATCTGCAAATACTTGAGCTCTACCGCTGATCAAGTGGCTGATAAGCATGGATGCACCGTTAAGAGCATCATTCTCAGTTGCCACGATATAAGGCTGCCGGATCCCATTCCAATCAAAGGATGAATTCAGGATTGCCTCCATGAA
Organism: Dehalococcoidia bacterium; assembly: GCA_028715025.1. Classification (GTDB taxonomy): domain Bacteria; phylum Chloroflexota; class Dehalococcoidia; order GIF9; family UBA5629; genus CAIMUM01. The sequence goes on from JAQTLG010000017.1 coordinate 8,465, forward strand.
ATCTCCATTAGGCAAATGGTCGGTCCACTGCCTCTGACCCTGAAACCCTGCAGCGATGGCGTTATGCCCGAGGGCCTCCTCACCATAGCCAATACTATTTAAATTAGGATTGCCCGCCATCAGGTCTCGCATGATGATCGCCATTTTAATGACAGTTTCCCAGTCATGCTCTTTTTGAGCCTTCCTCCTGCGAAGCCGCGGTGAGTTGTAGTCCCGACCTTCTTTACAGACCTTCTTTACCCAGGCAAGAGCGCGGACATATTCATCTTTGTCGTAAATCTCCTTATCGATCCTGCGAATAAACTCGGACATATCAATTGTCTGCACACGCATACCCAGGTAGCTTTCGAAAAAGGCCTGGTCGATGATTGAACCGGCTATGCCCATAGAAACACCGCCTACAGATAAATAGGATTTGCCCCGCATATGTGCCACAGCAAGTCCCGATCTGGCGAATCTGATGATCTTGTCCCTGACATCGGGGGGTATAGAGGCATCCGAAGAATCCTGCACTTCATGACCGTAAATACCGAAGGCGGGCAGGCCTTTCTGATTATAGCCCGCGAGAACTGCAGCAAGATAAACAGCGCCTGGACGTTCCGTACCGTTGAGGCCCCAGACAGCTTTGGGGATCAGAGCATCCATATCCATAGTCTCCGTTCCGTAACACCAACAGGGACTGACCGTGATGGTCAACCCCACTCCCTCAAGGGCAAATTTTTCGGCTGATTTAATAGCCTCAGCAGTTCCGCCGATGCAGGTATCGGCGATTACACTTTCAACGGGCAATCCATTAGCATATCGAAGGTTCTCATATATTAAGCCGGCGACCGCTTTCGCCATAGCCATTGTCTGGCCCTCCAGTGACTCTCTTATCCCTCCCCTTCTGCCATCAATGACCGGGCGAATGCCGACCTTCGGCATCCTGCAGGATAACCTATCTGCGTGCACATTCATTATTTTTGCTTTCATAGTTTGATATCATCCTCCAGCGAATTTAACCCCACGGTCAGCGAAGAGTTGTAAAATTACTCTCTTAAACTGCGCAGGAGCTTCATCACATCATTCTTCCCGTGGCCGAAATATTCAGTCAGACGCTTGTATTCAGCATATAGTTTGTTATAGATCTCCACATTACCTGCAATCGGACGATATACTTGTAGAACAGGCGCAGTAACGGAAACAAGCGCCTCAGTATGAGAATCATAACCACCTTTGCTCTTGCCTGCTGATATTGCACCCAGAATTGCCGCTCCAAGGGCAGACGCATGCTGTTCCGTAGTCACGGTAATATCCCGGCCGATGACATCTGCATATACCTGCATTACAAACTGGTTTTTAGTAAGGCCTCCTCCCGCCATTATATCCCTGACCGGCACTCCTGAATGGATAAAGTTTTCGATGATGATTCTTGCGCCAAAAGCTGTTGACTCCACAATTGCCCGATAAACATCTTCGGGCTTGGTTGTAAGCGTATAACCGATCAACATTCCACTCAAACTGGCATCCGAGGGGATAGAACGGTTGCCATTCCACCAGTCAAGCGCCAGCAGTCCACTCTGCCCCGGCCTCAGTATTGAGGCTTTCGCCGACATCAGATCATGAATAGACCTGCCGCTGCGCGCGGCTTCATCATGATATTCCGGCGGTATATGGTTTTTAACAAACCAGGCGAGTGCATCGCCGACGGCTGCCTGGCCTGCTTCATAACCAAAGAGTCCGGGTACGATGCCATCTTCCACAACGCCAGATATGCCCGGCACCAGGACTTCTCGCTCGGACATCAGCATGTGGCATGTGGACGTTCCCATAATCATGAACATAGTGGCCGGTTTCGCTAATCTGCAGCCCAATACCGCACTATGGGCATCAATAATCGCAGATGCTACGGATATTCCACACGGTAATCCAAGCCGTTTGCTCCATTTTGCATTAAGCTTGCCAGCCGGATTTCCGGGCACCACCATCGCCCCAGCCATTTTATGCGTGTAAAGGTCGACCAGCGCTGGATGCAGGGCAGATAAAAACTCCGGTGAAGGAAATCCGTCCTTCTTATTCCAGGTCGCTTTGTAACCGGCCCCGCAACTGTTGCGTACCAAGTCCCCGGTCAGTTGCCATATGATCCAATCACTACCTTCAACAATACGTTCAGCATCCCGGTAAATTAAGGGAGACTCCTCCAACATCTGTAAAGCTTTCGGCATAACCCATTCTGAGCAAATTGCGCCGCCATAACGCTTTAACCATAGTTCGTCTCTTTCTGCCGCTAATTGGTTAATTCGCTCGCATTGAGACCAGGCAGAGTGATGCTTCCATAACTTGGCCCACGCATGTGGTTCCTCGCGATATGTATCCAGGCAGCATAAGGGTGTGCCATCAGTTGTGGTGGGTAAAATTGTACAGGCGGTAAAGTCCACTCCTATACCAATGACCGATACAGGATCAATTTTGCTTTGCCTGATCACCCCTCTGGCAGTTTCCTCCATTGCTTCCAGCCAGTCGAAAGGATCCTGTAACGCCCAATCAGGGGGCAGCGGTTTACCGCTGCCTGGTAAAGATCTGTCTATCACCCCGTGTGGATAGGCATATGCTGTCGTAGCAATAATCTGAGCTGTTTCCACGTCCATCAACAAAGCACGTGCAGACTCCGTACCGAAATCAAATCCTACAGAATATCTCTTCATACACTGCCCCATCTATTACAACAATAGTAAATGTAGTTTGCCATTTTATTGGTTAAACAGTTCCCGCCTTTTCCATTTCAGCCCGTTTCTGTAACTGGTTGCGCAATTCCTGAAGATCTTTGGGAGCCAGGTATGCGGAAATAGATATGAATATAAAACACGCGCTCCACGCTACAATGCATATAAGTAAAATAGCATCTCTCAAGGATGAGTTTACAGCTATAATACCGGCTATGAGGGGAGCTGTTGAAGAACCCACCTGTTCGAAAAAGTTCTGCAGCGCATTAGCTGTACTGCGTACTTCCGGTAGTGTCATGTCATAGACGGTGGTTATCACGTTAGGTGAGGCCATAGGCATAAATAGGCAAGTTAGCGCCAGTAGAGAGCCGAAAAGGAGAGGATCGCTATTGGGGACATTAATCGTCAAAACCATCAACATTAATGCGATGATAATACCTGCCGCACTCACCAGCAACCGGCCTCTCTGATTTCGTTTAAAGAAATAGTCACCAATCAATCCCCCTACAGGAAAGCCCGCAGCAAGCACCAGTACAGCGACAACCATGATAATAAGTACCGTGTTAGGGTCATAACCTCTCTCTGCCTGCAAGTATCGGAAAAACCAGAAGGTTATTACCTGCCAGGGGAAAACACCCGCAAAGCAATTAAGGAATAGGAAAATGAGAGACCTTTTTTTAAATAATCCTAAAGCGGTTTCCCAGTTGAATTTATAGTCGCCTTTCTGATCGATGCCCTGTAGTTCCGGCTCTGTACTGCCTCTCTGTGGCTCCTTGACGCCAAAGAATATAATGATGGCCAGGACAAAGCCTACAGCGCCCGTGACATAAAAAACACCTCTCCAACCAATAACCCCACCTAGAGCTAATGCCAGCACCATGCCGACCAAGTAACCCAGCGGCTGGGCAATCTGCAGAAATCCCATGATTTTACCACGGACTTTTGGCTCAAAGTAGTCATTGGTTACATTGTATAAACCCGGGTAGCTCGAATCTGCAATTCCTGTTGATGAACGAGTCAACACAAATGCTGGAAACGTGCGTACTGTTGCGCTCAACCAGGTTGTAGCGCCCCATATTAATGCTGCAAGTGCCAGCAGCTTTGTCCGTGCAAAACGATCATAGAGGTAACCCCACACCGGATATAGCACGGCAGCAACGATCAGTGCAGCGGAAAAAACCAGTCCCATCTGCGCTTCATTGATTTGAAACTCGTCCATTATGGGAGTGGTCAACGGTCCGATTACTAACCTCTCGGTCTGTTGAAAGAGAATAA
>JAQTLG010000018.1 GCA_028715025.1 Dehalococcoidia bacterium
TTTTATTGTGACAGCGAATGACCTTATGTGAGAGTTGGACCTGCAGCTCACGGGCCTGGCTGACATCGAGGTCCCACCGATGGCAGGGGGGAATTTTCATAAAGCTGATTATAAAGGCTGCACGCTGTATATTACAAATAACGCAGGCCAAATGATAAGGTTGCAGCGATGATCCTGATATTTCGCGCCGATCGTAGTTTCACTCGATTCAATAGCGGAGGAAGTGATCAACGGCACCCGCGTAATTTTGAAAAATGACGGGGTTGGCTATAAAATTATTCTCGTTTATAGGAGGATACTATCGGAGGATCGAATACAGGGGGTTAATAGATATGAATTCAATACGATCATATATTATTGTTACAATCATCGTGGCGGTTTTGCTGTGCATATTCGCCGGCTGCAGTACTCCGGCAACAGAGGTCAGCCAGCCCGACAAGTCCGCCATCACTGAAGGTGTGATGACCACTTCTGTGGACAACGATTCAAAACCCACCAGTGCCGTAAGCACGGTGTTCGCACCCGATACGCCGGTTATCTATTGTTCGTTCAAGGTCTCGGGTGTCACGGAGGAGGATTTAATCAAAGCCAGCTGGTACTATATCACGGGCGAAACTGTCGGAAAGGATAACGAGCTGCTTGATGAGATATATACCAGCGCACAGGGTGGCCAAGAGGCTTACTATCTGGCGTTTTACAAACACATGCCGGCGGGCGGCTGGTACAAAGGCAGTTATAAAGTCGTTCTCTATGTAAATAACACCGAGAAGCTGACAGTGCCTTTCGATGTAAAATAGCTTCCGGTATCTATAACTAGATCACTGATGAACGGCGCAGCCGGGAGTATCCGGCCAGTGCTGCCATAGCCCGGGCGCACTGTTCCGGCGTATCGTATACGGGGATACCGGACTCCTTCAAAGCATCCGATACGGGGTCTTCTTTAACGTCGCTGTACCAGCGCACACAGACGACCGGCTTTCCATAGATACGGGGCAGGTCACAAAAACGCTTCGTCCCTTCATCAGTAAGCCTTTTAATATTCTCCAATACATTTTTAGGAAGACTATCGAGTTTTAAGCCCCAGACCAATGGGTTGATCGGCACGTTGCTGATGACGCCGTCAATATATTCCAGCTTTAATAGTGTTTCCACTACATTGGCTTCATCCATGGCTGTGCGATAGCTTCCGGCAAAGTCTACGGGATTGGTGGGAGGCGGGGCGTGGGGAGGGAGCATTTTCATCAGGGCCGCACAGGTATCTTTATCCAGCTCCGGCACCTCAAGCCCCAGTTTCTGACAGGCGTCTGTGGATACGACACCCTGCCCTCCGGTACCCAGCACGCCAATTCTTTTCCCGGGAGGCAGGGGCGAGCCGAGGAACGCGACTGCCAGATCAAAGGTCTGGAAAGACTCCTGCGCACGTATCAGGCCGAGTTGTTCGCAGACGCTCTGAAAGACCAGGTCTGAACCTGCGATGGATGCAGTATGCGACATGGTTGCACGGGCACCGGCGGGCGAGCTTCCGCCCTTGTAGAGTACGATCGGCTTCTTTCTGAGAGTTTCCTTACAGCTGTCAAGAAACCTTCTGCCGTCTTTAATGCCCTCCAGGTAAAGTATGATCACCCTGGTATCGTCATCGCATGAGAAGTATTCGATGTAGTCTGCCACGGTGAGGTCAGCCTGGTTGCCAATGCTGATGAACGTTCGGAGGCCAAAGCCATTGCTACCGGCCATATCCGCCATGTATCCCCCGAACGTGCCACTTTGAGAGATAAAGGTGATATGCCCCTGTTTGGGCGCCTGTTCGAAGGCGTTGTTGAGGCAAGCTGCTGCGCTCCAGATACCCATGCAGTTTGGTCCCACACAGCGTATGCCTCCACTCGCTGCGATACCCATGACTCTTTCTTGAAGCGCCTTTCCCACGCTGCCCGTTTCAGCGAAGCCGGCGGATATCAATATGGCTCCCCGGACACCCTTATCCACGCATTCCTGCATTACGGCAGGCACATGCACTGCCTGGACAGTTATAACAGCCAGGTCCACCTGTCCAGGTATGTCTTTAACTGAGCGGTAAGAGGGTAAACCCAGTAACGAACTGCCCTGAGGATTAACAGGATATATCTGGCCGCGGTAGCCTGTGCGCAAAGGCCTTTCGACCATCATATATCCCCATTTGGCGATATTGTCCGAAGCGCCGATGATAGCCATGGATCCAGGTTTAAATATGCAGTCGAGCTGTTCTATTATCGAGGGCAAGGCAGAACCTCCGGATAAAGGCGTTGGACGGATTATAAACCATTTCACCTCTGGATTTCATGCCCGAATATATGTCGGGTCACGAGCGTTAACAGATGGATGTAATATGCGATATTGTTGACAGGTACGAACGCTTCCGGCATAATTACCAGTAAAAAATAAAGGACTACAGGTAAACCGACATCATGGTAAAAATCAGGTTAAGAAGGACAGGCGCCAGGCACAAGCCTATGTACAGGATTGTGGTGACCGACAGCAAGGCACCCCGCGAAGGCGCTTTCATCGAAATCATAGGGAATTATAATCCGCTTAATGACCCTGAGACTATTAATATAAATGAGGACAAGGCTCTGGCCTGGCTGGAAAAAGGTGCCCAGCCGACGGAGACGACATACAGGTTGCTGGCTAAAACCGGCGTGATGGCAAAATTTAACGCGGCGCATCCTACAAGAAAATTCAAACAGGCGGTACAGAAGACTACTCAGAAGGTGAAGAAGAAGTCCAAATCTGCAACTGAGGTGAAGGCATCATGAAGGAGTTAGTCGAATACATTGCCCGGTGTATCGTGAGCGCGCCCGATGACGTCAAGGTAACACAGGAGACTGATGCGGGGGGGGTGGTCATCAAGCTGGAGGTAAATGCCGAGGACAAGGGACGGGTAATCGGCAAGCAGGGGAGGGTTGCTGAAGCCATGCGCACTCTTTTGCGCGTGGTCGCCACCAAAGAAGGTACCAGAGTTAGACTCGAGATAATCTAATATTATCCAATAATAAAAGAGCCAATATCGACCGGACGATCGATATTGGCTTATATTTTTACTGCAATCTATACGCTGGGCCTATAGCCTGGTCCTCTGCGGCGTTTTTCTGCAACATGCAAGCGGGCGATAGAACGCCTGAGGGCAGCCTCCGCCCTCGACTGGTCGATATCAGGGGTGATTGACTTCAACCGATCTTCTGCCCTCTGTTTTGCCGCAGTGGCGCGTTCAAGATCGATCTCATCCGATCTCTCACAGGCATCGGCCAGCAGGATCACCTTTTCCGGCATGACCTCCATGAAACCGCCGCTGATAACCATATATTGCTCGTCTCCGTCTTTGCGTATGACAAGTTCGCCCGGGGCAAGCATGGTGATGAGTGGGGCATGCTTGGGGAGTACGGTCATCTGCCCCTCGGTACCTTCGGCAATGATGGTAGTTACATCGCCGGAAAAGACCTGGCGCTCGGCAGTGACTATCTCTAACTTCATAGTTGGCATGATTACGCCCCTAATTTCTGTGCTTTCTCTGCAGCTTCTTCAATGGTACCCACCATTACAAATGCAGATTCCGGAAGGTGGTCCCATTTGCCTTCAAGTATCTCTTTAAATCCGCGGACGGTCTCCTTGATCGATACATATTTGCCAGGTATGCCCGTAAATGGCTCCGCTACGAACATGGGCTGCGTAAGGAACCTCTGTATGCGGCGTGCCCTGTTGACGGTCACCTTGTCTTCTTCGCTCAGCTCTTCCATGCCCAGGATGGCGATTACGTCCTGCAGGTCCTTGTATCGTTGCAGCACCTTCTGAATGCCGCGGGCAGCCTGGTAGTGATCCTCTCCCACGACCTGGGGATCGAGAATGCGCGAGGTGGAGGCCAGAGGGTCCACCGCCGGGTAGAAACCCTGGGCCGCGATGGCGCGCTCGAGCGATACGACGCCATCGAGATGGCCGAAGGTTGTAACGATGCCGGGATCGGTGTAGTCATCCGCCGGTACATAAATGGCCTGGAACGAGGTGATCGAACCTTTCTTGGTTGAGGTGATGCGGTCTTCCATCTCGGCTACGTCGGTGCCCAGAGTAGGCTGATAGCCTACGGCTGAAGGCATGCGGCCAAGCAGCGCCGACACTTCCATGTTGGCGAGAATGTGGCGGTAAATGTTGTCGACGAAAAGCAGCACATCCAGCCCCTCGTGATCGCGGAAGTGTTCAGCAAATGTTACCCCGGTGAGCGCAACACGGGCACGGACGCCGGGAGGCTCGTTCATCTGGCCGAAGACCATGATAGTCTTTTCGATGACGCCTGATTCTTTCATTTCACGCCAGAGGTCATTGCCTTCCCTGGACCTCTCTCCCACGCCGGCAAATACCGAGAAGCCGCCATGAGCGGTTGCGATATTATGGATAAGCTCCTGAATGATGACCGTCTTGCCCACACCTGCGCCGCCGTAGGCTCCGATCTTACCTCCCCTGGTGAAAGGAGTTATGAGGTCGATAACCTTGATGCCGGTTTCCAGCATCTGTATAGTTGTCTCCTGCTCAGCCAGGCTGGGCGGATCGCGGTGAATGGGTAATTTATCCTTAGTCTTTATCTCTCCCAGCTTGTCCAGGGGATCGCCGAATACGTTGAAAAGGCGTCCCAGAGTAGCTTTGCCGACAGGTACTGAGATGGGAGCGCCGGTATCGACTGCCACTGCGCCCCTCTCCAGGCCCTCGGTAGGGCAAAGGGACAGGCAGCGCACCCAGTTATTCCCTATATGTTGCACTGTCTCCAGCACGATCTTCTCGCCGTCCTGCATAATCTCGAGGGCGTTATAAATCGCAGGCAGTTCCTCCTGGGGAAACTCGACGTCGACTACCGTGCCGATCACCTGAATTACTTTACCTTTTGCCAAATTGCACCTCCTATTTGAGACCTTCAACGCCTGCGACGATATCGAGCAATTCCTTGGTGATCATCTCCTGGCGGGCCTTGTTCAATGTCAGCGTAAGCTCGGCGATGACATCGTAAGCATTGTCGGTGGCGTTGCGCATAGCCATCATGCGTGCCGACTGCTCGCTGGCGATCGATTCAAGTATGGAGTGATACACCTGCATTTCGACGAACCTTGGCAGTAATTCGCCGAGTACATGCACAGCGTTGGGTTCGAATATATATTCCGGGCTGACGGTCTTGGGCAACTGCGCCGGCTCAACGGGCAGTAAAAGCTCCAGTACGGGTTTCTGGCTCATAAGATTGACGAACCTGGAATAGGCGATATAAACACGGTCATAGAGTCCACTTGTATAATCGTCTATTACTATCTGCGATATAGCCATGGTATCTGCCATCTTGGGGCGGTCACCAAGTTTGGTGAATTCAGCACGGATCTCACGCATTGATCGGCGCATGAAATCGCGGCCTTTTGAGCCGACTGAAATAACTGTGACCGGAACCTTCTGATCGAGAATAAAATTGCCCACCAGCCGGTTCAGGTTGGTGTTTAAGCCGCCGCACAAACCCCTGTCGGACGTTATATGCACGATACCTATTTTGTTTACAGGACGTGCCACCAGCAGTGGGTGGACAGCTCCTCCGGCGGCAGCCTGGGCGGACAGGTCGGCTATAATCTGCATGATCTTGTCGCTGTAGGGCCTTCCTGCGATTGCCATATCTTGGGCCTTCTTCATTTTAGCAGTGGCGATCATCTCCATGGCACGGGTTATCTTGGCCGTGCTCTGGACACTGCGGATCCGCCGTCTAAGTATTTTCGGACTTACCATCTAAATCGCCTCAATAAGCAGAACTCTGCTTAAATTCTGAAATGGCCTTTTTGAGTTCCGCCTCGGTTTCAGGTTTTAACACCTTATCGGCGGCAATTTTATTGCCGACTTCGGGGTGGTTGTTGGCCATGAATTTGTAAAACGCGTTTTCGAAGGCCGAAACCTTGTCCACCGGTACATCATCGATATATCCGTTGGTGACCGCGAACAGAATCATGACCTCGTTTTCCAGTGACAGCGGCGCGTACTGCGGCTGCTTAAGTATCTCAATCATGCGCTTGCCGCGCTCGAGTTGAGCCAGTGTGGCTTTATCCAGGTCAGAGGCACCGAACTGCGCGAAAGTAGCCAGTTCGGCGTATTGCGCCATGTCAAGCCTCAGTTTGCCGGCCACCTGCCTCATGGCCTTGGTCTGCGCATTGCCGCCCACGCGTGATACCGATAGGCCCACGTTGAGCGCAGGGCGTATGCCGGCGTTGAACATATCAGTCTCAAGCAGGATCTGTCCGTCGGTGATGGAGATGACATTGGTCGGAATATATGCCGACATATCGCCGGCCTGGATTTCGATGACGGGCAGGGCAGTGAGCGAGCCTCCTCCCAGCTCCGCAGAAAGCTTGGCAGCCCTTTCGAGCAGCCTGCTGTGAAGGTAGAAAACGTCTCCGGGGTAAGCTTCGCGTCCCGGCGGACGTCGCAGTATGAGCGAAACCTGTCGGTAGGCCCATGCATGTTTGGAGAGATCGTCGTATATAATAAGGGCGTCCTTGCCCTGCTCCATGAATTCTTCACCGATAGCGCAGCCCGAGTATGCAGATAGATACTGCATCGATGCCGGGTCAGACGATGTGGCAACGACCACCACGGTGTGTTCCATAGCGCCGTATTTCCTGAGGGTTTCAACAACGTTGGCAACCTTGGCCGTCTTCTGCCCGATTGCCACATAGATGCATATAAGATCTTTGCCTTTCTGGGCTATGATGGTATCGATGGCAACTGCGGATTTGCCGATTGAGCGGTCGCCGATGATCAGCTCGCGCTGTCCGCGTCCAATGGGCACGAGGGCGTCGACGCATTTGATACCGGTGTGTACGGAAACGTTGACCGGCTGCCTGTCAACGACGTTGGGGGCGATACGTTCGACAGGGCGGGACTTTGTGGTCTTGATGGGACCAAGGCCATCCAGGGGCTGGCCGAGCGTGTTGACCACGCGGCCAATGAGCTCATTGCCGACCGGGACCTCTACCACGCGGCCGGTGCAGTGGACCTCGTCTCCTTCCTTAATATGGCTGTATTCACCAAGGATCACGGCGGCTACATTGTCTTCCTCCAGGTTGAATGCCAGTCCCATGATACCGTTGGGGAAGGCCAGAAGTTCATTGTTCTTGGCTTTGCGCAGGCCCTGTATGCGGGCAACGCCGTCGCCGACCTCCACCACGGTTCCAACGTCTACCATGGTGGCAGTGGCGCCGAAGCGCTCGATTTGCTCCTTGATTACCGATACTATATCTTTTTCCTGGGATTTCAATCTGCTCACCCCCTTAAAGGTTGTTTATTTCGTAGCTTCTACAAGGTCTTTCCTCAGCAGTTCCAGCTTGTTACGGATACTGCCGTCTATTAAAGTATCTTCAATGCGGGCTACTATGCCGCCGAGTATGGAAGGATTGACCTTGAGCTTAACGGTAACTTTCCTGCCGGTTATCTTTTCGAGTTGACCGGTTATCTTCTGTTTATCGTTTTCATCCAGAGGGACAGCGGTCGTGACCACGGCGTGCTTGATGCCACGCTGTTCATCGACCAGTTGGTCATATTCATCGGCTATCTGTTCTGCGTTCTTTATCCTGCCTTTCAGAATGAGCAGGTAGCACAGATTAAGGACAAGCTCATTTGACGTATTAAGCTTCTGTTTGATCAATTCCGCTTTAAGGTTGAATGAGACCTTGGGATGATCTATCAGATCCACAATCTCTCTGTCCTTCATCAGGTCAGCCAGCTTGCGGAGCTCCTTTTTCCATTCATCCAGGTTGTTCTTCGCCTGTGCGATCTGAAAGATCGCTTGCGCGTAGCGCCTGGCAGAAATCGTCGAAATCATTTATCTATCCTGCCTAATTCTGTTTAAACGTATTACTCTGGTCCAGTACTTCATTGATCAGTTTGCGGTGTTTCTGCGCATCAAGAGACTCATTAATGATCTTTTCGGCTGCCAGGATAGTGAGGTTGGAGAACTCTGACCGCAGCTCTGCGATGGATTTATCGCGTTCGAGCTTGATCTCATCCTTGGCCTTGTTTATGATTACGTCTGCTTCCTTGCGCGCACCTTCTTTAGCCTCTTCCTTGATCTTATCGGCTATCTGAGAGGCTTGCGTGATGATCACCTGGCCTTCCTTGCGTGCAGCTTCGACAGCAGCTTTGATCTGTTCCTCGCTGCGGCTCGTCTGCTCCTTTATCTTCTCGGCCTGTTCCAGGCTCTCCTTAATCTTGGCGGCCCGCTCATCAAGCATTTTAAGGACCGGCTTGTATAGGATCGCCGTGAGCAGCCCGAAGAGGACAAGGAAATTGATCAGAAATGCAACGGTAAGTTGCCAATTTATTCCGATATTTTCCATATTTACCTCAAAGTTCTAATCCTGTTTATTCTCGAAACAGCGCCGACTCTTATTGATGGCGCCGGGAAGGTATCCAATCGAATTGGTACTCCCTAAGCAGTAACAGGCATTAGACTACCATGGCAAGCAAGATAGCAACGATCAAAGCATAGATGCCGACCGCTTCAGTCAGAGCGCCGATCAGGATCATGTTGGTCAGTAGCACGCCTCTGGCTTCGGGATTGCGTCCCAGCGCCTGCATGGCGCCCAGACCGATAAGGCCAAGGCCGATGCCCGGTCCCAGCATGCCCAGTCCTGCAGCAAGGCCAGCACCCAGCATTTTCATAGTTTCAGCGTCCATTTAGATCCCTCCTTTTACTTGAGTAAGAAAATTAATTGTGTTCAGCACCCTCTTCATGGTGCGAGGTTACTGCCATTACACCGAATACGAGTGTCAGGCCGGCGAAAATCATAGCCTGCAGGAAACCTACAAGTGTTTCCAGCCCATAAAACGGCACAGGTGCTATGAAGGCCACCAGGAATGTCATAACGCCAAGCAGGATTTCTCCTGCAGTCATGTTGCCAAATAGACGGAAGGTAAAGCTGACGATCCTGATGAAGTGACTCAGTATTTCCAGAAGCCCGACATAGATATTGATAAATCCGAATGCCAGCCCGCTAACAAAAGATTTCCCATTTCCCTTGAATAGATCGACAAACGCCTTGCCCAGCGCGCTGAACTGGAAGAACGAGTCCACATACTTGAGTGGGCCGATCTTGGAAAATCCGAGGTATTCAATAAATACGAAAGAAACAAGCGCGATCGAAAGTGTGAGGTTCACATCCGTATTGGCGGCACGAAGGAAAGGCACGACAACGGTGGCTGAGTGGGCCCCCTCACCTATATGTTCAACCGGTCCCCATGTGCCCCACAGCGGCACAAGCGCCAGCAGGGCATTGGTGACAACATACAAAAATATTGTTGTGACTATAGGGAAGAAGGTACGTACGTATTTGGGGCCGGAAACGCCCTCGATGGTATTGTAAATGCCATCGACGACCACTTCTGCAAAGCTCTGCAGCCTGCCGGGTATCATCTTCATCTTTCTGGTGGCAAATAAGAATAAGAGGAAAAGCAAAATGATGGTTACCCAGGATGAGATAAGGGTATTAGTGACTTTGAACTCGCCTATATGGAACATCGGTTCCGAGGGAAGCACAACATGTGGTTTGCTGACCTGAAGTTCCTGAGGCACGCTGATATTAAAGAACTTACTGCCTAAGGGCCCCATCACAAATGAGGTCAGTAAGAGTGCCAGAAGAACGATGCCGAGGATAACCATTAAGCGGCTGGAGCAACCAAGTTTACTCACTGTCATGCTCCTTTATCGAGTTCTTTTTTGCATCCATATTCTTTTGCTCGTCTATAAACTGGCGCAGCATGCGGTACAATCCGTATCCCGCTGCCGAGGTCCCAAGCACAAAGCCAATCAACGTGCATAATGGCCTGCTGTTCAATCGCTCTGGAGCATCCAACCACAGGCCGAGGGCTGTTGGCAGTATCAAACTCAATGCTACATACCAACCGACATTAAAAAGAAACCAAAACCCTTTGAGTAGCTGTCTTTTATCTGGTTTCAGTTCACTGTCTTTTTTAATCACTGCATTATAACAAGCATGTATTTTAACCGTCAACGGAAAATCCATTGATTTTTGGCAACATAGTATACGCCTTAGTAACTACGCATTTTAAGAAGTGGCAGTGATTACTATAGTAAATTTCAGGCCGGGTATGCCATGTTGCAGGATTTCAACAATCAGGACTTCTTTTTGCCGAAATCGTCCAGATCCAGTGTGTTAATGAAATCGTAAATTGCCGGGTATTTCATTATCTCCTGCTCGTTGATCTTCTCGGGATTGACGGTGCCGTCACCGGCCGGCCTGGGTTGAGCTGTGATCTTACCCGATTCACCATCGAGGATGATACCAGCCTTGTCGAGAACCGATTCTTCCGCGTAAATGGGTGCTGTGACCCTGACGGCCAGGGCTATGGCATCGCTTGGACGGGAATCCAGCTTCATTTTAGTCAGAAGCCAACGCTTGTTGTGTTCATCGAAAAACACCTCAAACACCCAACCTTCCCCGCCATCGATTTCCATAAAGTGTTTTTTTCCGTCCTGCCACCTGTTCACAATAGTGGATTTAAATTCATGGCCCTGCCATACCAAAGACAATTTGGCGTCCTGTTCCAGGTCCTGCAAGCGATTGCGGCCCGAACGAGCCTCAAGTTCAATAACCGGCGGCCCTTCAGTAAATTCAAATACTATCTGCGCATAAAAAGTATCTGAACGCAGGTCGTTTACCACAACCCTTGATATATTGGTCCCTGACAGCGATTTAAGGGCAAAGAAAGTATTTTTCAACAGGTCATGTGTCATGGGACGTGAAACATCAACGTTCTGCAACTTCATGGATATGGCATCGGCCTCCGCCGGACCTATCCAGATAGGCAGGTAGCGGTCGGTCTGCCTTTCCTTGAGTATGACCACATGCTGATAGTTCATCAGGCTGACACGTATGCTATCGATTTGCATCTCTTTCATTGGAAACCTCCTGAGCATCGTTGCTCAGTTAGGATTGATTGTAACGCAAGACCCCAGTAGTGTCAATTACATAAATTGCATATGCGATATACAATATTGTATATAAAAACGTCCGCTTATGCTTGATACAGAATGTCAGGTATTCGTTGTTGTTATCCGCTTTAGTATTTAATAAAATAGTGAGTATTGTAATGAGGATTAACACGATTTGAAAGCACTTTTACAGCGTGTAACCAGAGCAGAGGTTACGGTTGACTGCCGAGTGGCCGGCCGGATAGGTCAGGGCTTTCTCATATTGCTTGGTGTGGGTGGTAATGATAGCGAGAAAGACGCCGACTACCTTGCCGATAAAGTGGTCAATCTCAGGGTATTCAGCGATGACAACAGTAAATTTAATCTGTCAGCATTGCATATAAAAGCAGAGCTGCTGGTGATAAGCCAGTTCACCCTGCTGGCGGATACCAGCCGGGGACGCCGACCCAGCTTTACTGAGGCTGCGCCGCCGGAGACGGCGGAAAAACTCTATGACTATTTTATCAGGCGTGTCTCGGAAACAGGTTTGAAAATCCAGTCCGGCATATTCGGGGCACATATGCTGGTCAGTATCGTTAATGACGGCCCCGTCACTATTATGCTGGACAGCAAGGACAAGCTCGCCTGACCGGCATCCAGTATTAAATGCAACCATTTGCGACTGCTATTATTATGTGTAATAATTGATACTGATGAGTTGTATTGAGACGTTGCAGAAAAAAGGTTACAGGCTTACTCCTCAGCGCATCATGGTCGTGGATGCCCTGCACAGTGTGGAATCTCATATCAGCGCCGAAGAGATATTCGCCAAACTAAAAGAGAAATATCCCTATGCCAATATATCCACAGTCTATCGCACTTTAGAGCTGCTGAAAGAGCTGGGTCTGGCGGCGGAGATAGAGATCGGTGACGGCATCTCTCGCTATCACGCCAGGGAACACAGTAAACATCACCATCTAATCTGCAATAAATGTGGAAAAACAATTGAGTTGCCTGAGGCTGATCTGCAACCGCTGGCGTCATCCCTGGAGGCAAAATACAAGTTTAGAGCCGACGTGAGACACCTGGCGATTTTCGGGCTGTGCCCGAAATGCCAGGTGTGAAGCTATTTCCTCGCAAAGAACCGAAAAATATTGGGAGTTATCATGCATATACCGGACGGTTTTATCAGTGCGCCTGTTGCAACGGCAACGGGAGTTATTGCGGTTGCAGCGATAGCTGTGGCTGTAAAAAAGACGAATAAGAAAATGGGAGAGAAACAGGTTCCTATGATGGGGGTTCTGGCGGCCTTCATATTCGCGGCTCAAATGTTGAATTTCCCGGTGGTGGGAGGAACCTCCGGCCACTTCGTCGGCGCGGCGCTTGCCGCAATATTGCTGGGGCCGTGGGCCACCGTGCTGATATTGA
>JAQTLG010000019.1 GCA_028715025.1 Dehalococcoidia bacterium
ATCTTTCTGACGGCTTCACGAACCGCATCCTTATCAAGGGGGCCCGTGGCAAGGATGCCCATACCGCCCGCATTGGAAACCGCAGCCACCATCTCGGGAACGCTGATCCAGCTCATACCTGATAAAAAGATCGGGTACTGGATCCCCAACATCTCCGTGATTCTTGTTTTCAATTGATTCCTCCTGATATATTTATGTAAAATACGTCTCAATCTTTGAGCAATCTGTCGATGCCCCCCAGCATGTATGAAATGGACTTCCGGGCCAGGGCATCGATGTCAGCGGGATGATCCTGCCAGAGGAAATAATGGAAGGCGATCCTTTCAAATATCCCGACTATGCATACGGCGATCAGCTCGGGCTTGGAGTCGTCAACCAGATCGATTCCCTGTTCTCTGCTTATCTGTACGAACGCCTCCTTTATATCCTGGGTTACTTTTGTGAACACCTGCCTGCGCTGTTCTTCGACCTCGGTGCTCTGCCCAACTGATTCCCTGAAAAAGATCGCCAGCCACTCGGGATGGCCACCGCAGAAATCTTTTAAAAATGCAATTGAGATATTCCTGAAGCTGTCCAGGGAATAACCGCTTTTTCTGAACTCATCGCCCAGCAACTGCCGCAGCTGATGCCCGATCTCCTGCATCAGCTTGATAAGTAAATCTTCTTTGTTCTTGAAGTAGATATATACAGAGCCGGTGGAAACCTCGGAAGCATCAGCGATTTCCTCAATGCTGGTCTGATGGTAACCCTTCTCGGCAAAGAGAAGCTTAGCCGCCCTGAGAATGGTGTTGTAGCGCTGTTCTTTCTCTCTCAGCCGCCGCAATGCGCTGCGTGACAGCGTGATTTGCTGCCCGTTCGATTTCGTCATATCAAGTTTCACTGTTACGGTAATGAGACATTGCGAAGGAACATTTTAACAGTTATCATCCCTGCAGAAAATATTAAAAGCCCTCAATCCGTGAGACGATCTCGAGCATGACTTCGTCCGCGCCGCCGCCGATGGACATGACCCGGACGTCCCGGAAATAGCGCGAAATGAGCGTTTCGTTCATTAACCCCATCCCGCCGAACATCTGAAGACACCCTGTGGCAACCTCGGAGATCAGCTGTCCCGCCAGCAGTTTGCCCATGGAGACTTCCCGCGTAGCGTCGCGGTCTTCCATCTTCAACCGGACGATATGGTAGGTCAGCTGTCTCAGTGCTTCATTCCTGGTAATCCAGTCTGCCAGTCTGTGCCTCAAGACCTGCTTCGTTATCAAGGGTTTGCCGAACACTATACGCTGGCGAATATAGTCCACGGTCATGGCGATCATATCCTGTACGGCCGAACAGGTCCCGGGCAGCACGGCAAACCTCTCATGCTGGAACTGCTTCATCTGGATGATGAACCCCTCTCTGTCGTCGCCGATCAGGTTTTCCGCAGGCACCTTGACATCGTCGAAAAAGAGCTCTGCCGTATCGCTGCTCCAGAGTCCGATTTTATCCAGCTTCTTGCTCACCTGAAAACCTTTAAGATTGGTCGGTACCACGAAGAGCCCGAAGGAATGGTATCCTTCTCCCTCATCGGTCCTGGCAAGCAGTGTGAGGAAATCCGCCTGTACCCCGTTGGTGATGAACGTCTTCGATCCGTTCAGCAGGTAGTAGTCGCCTTTCTTGACCGCCCTGGACTTCATGGCACGGACATCGGATCCCGCATCCGGCTCGGTCACGGCAATGGCACAGACCATATCTCCGGCGATGGCCGGCTTCAGATAGGTCTCCTTGAGATACTCGCTCCCGGTAGCCGCGATCGCCGGTGTGGCCATGTTCGTCTGGACGGCGATGGCCGTTGAAACACCCATGCCCTTGATGTGCCCGATCTCTTCGAGCATGACCGTCTCGAACCAGTAATCCAGTCCCCCTCCACCGTATTTGGGATCGTAGCGGATGCCCAGGAATCCGAGATCGCCCATCTTCTTGAAAAGCTCGTGCAGGGGTGCTGTTGTCTTCTCCCACTCATTCATGTGGGGATTGATCTCTTTATCGACAAACTTCTTTATCGATGCCCTGAAAGCATCGTGCGTCTCGTTGAAATACATTGATTATTCTCCTTTTCTCTCGACGGGATTTGGTGAGCTGCGCTTATCTGAGCGCCTTTTTATCCACTTTGCCCACAGCGGTAAGGGGCAACGCCTCCATAAATACGATCATTTTGGGAACTTTGTAGGGCGCCAGGTTTTCCTTGCAGTATTCGAGTATATCTTTTTTAACCTGTTCCTGATCCTTTGCCTGCGCATCCTTGGTGAGCTGGATGACAGCTTTCACGATCTGGCTGTCGGGACGGTCCGGGTTGACTATCCCTACGATCGCGCAAGACTCAACTGCCGGTTGTTCGCTGAGCACTTCCTCCACCTCGCGTGAGAACACTTTGTATCCCCCTACGATAAGCATGTCTTTTGTCCTGTCGGCGATGTAGAAGTATCCGTCCTCGTCCATACGCGCCACATCCCCGGTATAGAGCCACTTCTCATTACCCAATTCGCGCAGGGTATTGTCCGTCTCTTCCGGCTTGTTGTAATAACCTTTCATCACCTGGGGCCCGTGAACGATGATCTCGCCGACTTCACCCAGCGCGACCTCTTTCTTTCCGGTTTCCACATCGACAAGCTTGACTAGGGTGCTCTGGAGGGGAACCCCCACAGAGCCGATCTTCTTCTTCCCCTTTAAGGGATTCAGCGTGATGATCGGGCTTGCTTCGGTCATCCCGTAGAGTTCTACCACTTTACCCAGGCCCACGATAGACTCGAGCGCATTAATCGCTTCTTTGGAAAAAGGCGATGCGCCGGAAATGCAGGCCTTACAGGAAGAGAAATCGATCCTGGAAAACGCCGGGTCATCCATCAGCATCTGGTAGAGAGAAGGGACCATGAGCATCATCATCGGAGGGTGCTCCGAGATCTCTTTACATATATTCTTGGTGTTCCTGGGGTCAGGGATCAGGCACTGGGTGAAGGCCAGCGACATGGAGACCATGCCGAAATAGAGTCCCGCCATGTGGAAGAAGGGGAAGCCGGAGCAGACGGTGCCGCCGTCCATCTGGAGATCGAGCCACTGTTTTCCCTGTGTGAGATTGGAAACCATATTCCAATGAGTGAGGACCGCGCCCTTGGGAGTGCCGGTAGTGCCGCCGGTATACTGTATGAGACAGGTATCATCGAGCTTAACGGACGGCCTGGAAATATCGGGCAAAGTATTCGCGATAAGGTCTTTGAAAGATATCACCTCTTTTCCCGTGATCGGCTCCACTTTTCCGGAGGGAATCTTCTTCAATAATTTGCCCAGGACGCGCTTGAGCGGAGGAAGATAGTCCGCAATATTGGTTGTAACGATACATTTAACGTTTGGAATATCGTTTTTAATCTTCTGCACACGGTTTTCATAGATCGCATCCAGCGTTACCAGCACGCTGGCGCCTGCATCATTCAACTGGTAGGCCATCTCCTTCGGCGTGAGAAGGGGAGAGACGCCGGTGACCACGCATCCGGCTCGCAGAGCCCCTGCCAGGGCGATCAGATACTGAGGGAGGTTGGGAAGATTGATGCCCACCACATCACCCGGATTGCATCCCTGTTTGCGAATGTATGAAGCGAATCTCATCGAGAGTCTGTCCAGCTCTTTATAGGTGAATGCGACCCCCAGAAAATGGAAGGCCACCACCTCCGGCCGGAATTTCAGACCCCTCTCCAGCATATCCACGTATGTCTCATCCACGGCTTTTATCTCAGCGCTTAACGGTGGATCGTACCACTTGACCCAGGGTTTTTCATCGTATACTGTCATCTAACAACCTCCTTTCCCGCAGGGCGGCTTCTTGCCCCCCGGCGATATTTTATCCACGATGAACTATATTAATTAGTGAACGATAGACTCCGGCGCCTCGATAACCCTGGCGCGCAGGTACTCGCCCAGGGTCTTGGCCTGGGGATCGCTTCTCAACGATGCGGCCACGCCTTCACCGAGGACGCCCCTGATATAAAAGTTGACGGCGTACAGGTTGGGAAATTCGTAGCGTTCGATTTCATATTTACTCATGTCTTTGAGCAGTTCCTTCAGTTTGTTAACTGTCAGGAACTCTCTGAGAAATGCATATGACTCGGGCGTTTTTCCCCAGACGCCGAGATTGGCATTGCCCCCCTTGTCTCCGGAGCGGGTCGCATAGATACGGCCGAAGGGTATTTTTACCTTTTTACCCGCCGGCACAGGTGTCACCGCTACTTTCTGCACTTGAGGAGGCTTCACCGCAGCCCCGGTCGGGGTAAAACCGACGGAAAACTCGTCGCCGTTAATCATAATCTTCTGGGTAATGCGGCTTTGTGGAATGAGCGCAGGCCAGTGGATGATCGCCATCGTCCCTTTGGCCGGGGGGGCCGTTAGGGTGAAACCCGGGATGTTTGCCAGCGCGAGCCCGATGACCGTCGAAGAAAACCTGTCGACCTTCTTCTGGTCGCGGTCCATGACGGATATCCGCAGGTAGGCAAAGGCCTCTTCATTGATCTCGGGATCGTCCCTGTTGGACCGGCTAAGCTGTACATCTTCAAGGGCGTACTGCCCTCTCCCTCCAAGGCTGTCGAAGACTGCATCCTCGACTATTTTGGCCTTTTTTTCGATGTCGAGACCGGTAAGTACAACGGTCGTGGAATTCCTGTACCCTCCCAGGCAATTGATACACACCTTGGTGGTTTCAGGGGGTGGGGCGCCCAGCACGCCGGATATGCGGACGCGGTCGGGCGCTTCCTGAGATATTTTAATGGTATCGAAGCGGGCCGAAACATCAGGAGTCAAATAGCTTGGGTCCTTGACCTCATAGAGGAGTTGCGCCTTCACGGTGTCCACGGAAACGAGGCCTCCCGTGCCGGGATGCTTGGTGATGACCGACGATCCATCGGCGGATATCTCGGCTATGGGATACCCGACCTTGAGGAACGAAGGTACCTCATCGAAGAATGAATAATTCCCGCCCGTGGCCTGGGCTGCGCACTCAACGATGTGCCCGGCCACCGCTGAGCCGGCAAGCTTATCCCAGTCATCGCGCTTCCACCCGAACCACCAGGCCGCAGGCCCCATTACCAGCGAGGCGTCGGCCACGCGGCCGCTCACCACGATATCGGCGCCTCTTTCAAGGGCCTCGGCAATGCCCCATCCCCCGAGATAGGCATTTGCGGTGATAGGCACCAGGCCACCGTCTTTGAGAGAGATACCTTTATCAAGGTGAACCAGGGACTCTCCTGCCTCCTGCAGTTCAGCGATCCGCGCCATGAGATCATCCCCCTCGATGCAGGTGATCCTGGGATGCAGCCCCAATTTCTCGGCTATCTTGCGAAGCTCCACTGCCAGCCCTTTGGGATTCAATCCGCCTGCGTTGGATACTACCTTGATCTTTTTATCGAGGCATTCTCCCATAATCTCTTCCATCTGTTTGAGGAAGGTCGGGGTATATCCCGCCTCGGGGTTCTTCATTTTCAGCCGGAAGAGCAGCGCCATGGTGAGCTCCGCCAGGTAATCACCGGTAAGGACATCAATGGGACCTCCCCGCACCATCTCAGCGGCCGCGGACAGCCGGTCTCCGAAGAAGCCGCTGCAAGTGGCAATAATGATTTTGTTTTTCCCCTTTCTGTTCTCAGAGCTCATGGCAGTTCTCCTCCCTTTGCGTGTATATACTGTTATGCAGGCGTAACAGCCTCTATTTCCCCGTGAATTTGGGCGGCCGCTTCTCGATAAAGGCGGTTATTCCCTCTTTGGCGTCCTCAGTGCCGGCGATGTCCTTAATCCTCTCCGCCAGATATTGCAGGGACTCCTTCAACGGCATATTCGCCGCTGCGTAGAATGCCTGTTTTCCCATCCTCATGCCGACAGGGCTCTTCGATGTGAGAATATCGAGCACTTTTTTTACCTCCACATCCAGCTCCCCTGCAGGGACCACTCTGGTGATCAGCCCCATGTTCAGAGCCTCTTGCGCCGTCATTCTTTCTCCCAGCAGTATCATTTCCATGGCCTTCTTCTGCAGCACGTTGCGGAAGATGAGCGCGCCGATCATCATAGGCCACAGGCCGACATTGACCTCGGGCGTACCAAATTTAGAGTCGTCGCTGGCGATGACGATATCGCAGGCCAGCATGAATCCCATACCACCTGCCAGGCAGAACCCCTTGATCCGTGCAACGGTCGGTTTGGGAAAGCTCACGATACGGTTCAGCAGGTCGGCATAGCTGGCGAAGATATCCAATCCGCCCGTATTGACCCCGGCGCTGAGCTGCGCACCGGTGCAGAAGGCCTTGTCCCCCGCGCCGGTGACCATCAGCGCACGGATATTTACGTCTTTTTCCGCCTCGTCCAGATATTGATGGAACAGAGCCAGCGCCTCCGGAGTTATAGCGTTTCTCTGCTGTTCCCTGTTGATGGTGATATATCCCACACCCTCTTCGATGCGGTAAAGCAAGTGTCGGTCTTCCATCTTTTACCTCCTTGTATTAATATCTCGCGCTTATGAAAGGACTGCAACGGACTACTGATTCTGAGGCTCCGTGTCCCGATCGATATCGATTAATATCTGTCCGGGCATCACCTTTTCCCCCTCGGTGACATTAACCGCTCTCACCTTGCCGTCAGTGGGTGCGGATAGAGTTGTCTCCATCTTCATGGACGAGACGACGATCACGCTGTCTCCTTGTTTTACGCTGTCGCCCGGGGAAACGAGTATCCTGACCACCACCGCGGGCATGGGCGGGGTGACCTCCTGCGGCATGACCTGGTCTCTTTTCTTTCCCCTGGAACGGCTGTCAGGGGCATCGGCGTCACCAATGTAATAGGAGATACCCCTGATCACCACCATCTTGGTATTCCCGTCACGGGCAATGAACACATTCAGCGGACAGCCGTCTACCACGAGGTATTGGTGATATTCCGAGATAGCCGTATATTCGATGTCGACAATACGGCCGTCGCGGGAAAGGGCAATACCGTGGTCTCCCTTCTTCTCAGCGTGAAAGGAGATCACATTTTCATCAAGCTTAAGCCGGTAATCCATATCTCAATCTCAATTTCAATCTCAATCTATCTTCCCCACTGTCCGAGAGTCTGCCATGGCGACAGCTCTGTGTTCGCCTGCCCTGCCGCAGCTTTGGGTTTAACTGCGGGGGTAAGCTCGTCGATGATGAATGCAGCGCATGCGGCATCGGCATAGCAGCGGTCGGGCTTCCAGCCGCAGAAATGGGTATCGATAAAATCGGTGGATGTATCCCCTCTGGCGAAGGCCTCGGACTTGAGCACGTCGATAAGGAAGGGCACAGGAGTTTTCACTCCCAGAATGATGTAGTTCTCAAGCGCCTGTATCATGCGTTTTATGGCCTGGCTCCTGTCTTCGGCATAGACGATTAATTTGGACAGGATCGGGTCGTACTCCACCGGCACCTGAAAGCCGGAGTAGATGCCGCAGTCGTTGCGTATGCCGGGTCCTGACGGCTCCTGCATGTAGATGATCTTTCCGGGGGAAGGATAGAATCCCTTCTCCGGGTCCTCCGCATAAATGCGGCATTCGATGGCATGTCCCCGGCTGCGCACGTCTTCCTGTGTGAAGGGCAGGGGGTTCCCGCTGGCGACCTCAAGCTGGATGCGCACGATATCGAGGCCGGTGATCATCTCGGTGATGGGATGTTCCACCTGGAGGCGTGTGTTGACCTCCAAGAAATAGAAATTTCTCTGCTGGTCCACCAGAAACTCGACCGTTCCGGCGTTCACATATCCGGACGCTTTGGCCACGGCAACGGCGGCCGCCCCCATGCGCTCCCTCAGTTCGGGCGTCATGATGGGTGAGGGCGTCTCCTCGATGATCTTTTGATGGCGTCTCTGTATGGAGCATTCCCTCTCGAAGAGGTGGACAACATGTCCCTGCCTGTCGGCCACGATCTGGAACTCCACATGGCGCGGCCGGGAAAGGTACTTCTCCAGGTAGATGGAACCATCGCTGAAGGCCCTCTTAGCCTCGCTCGACGCCGAAGCGCAGGCCTCATTAAAGTCCCCGGGCGATGTTACGACACGCATACCCTTGCCACCGCCTCCGGCGGCAGCCTTGATCAGTACCGGATATCCGATCTTCTCAGCCTCGCCGGCGAGCACCCGGGTGTCCGACTCGGGCTTGTTCATGCCCGGAATGACCGGGACGCCACTCCCCATGACGGTGCGGCGTGCAACAGTTTTATCCCCCAGCTCACGGATGACTTTAGAGGGTGGGCCGATGAAGACCAGGCCCTCACTTTCACAGCGCTCGGCAAAGAGGGGATTCTCGGCCAGGAAACCGTATCCAGGATGGATAGCCTCCGATCCGGTCTGTTTGGCCGCCGCGATGATTTTATCTATATTCAAGTAGCTTTCGGAGGGGTCCGAATCGCCCAGAAATACGGCCTGGTCGGCGTTGAGGACATGAACTGCTTTGCGGTCCGCCTCCGAATAAACGGCTACGGTAGCGATACCCATCTCCCGGCAGGTGTTCATAACGCGCCGGGCGATCTCTCCACGGTTTGCCACCAGTATTTTACTGAAAATGTGAGGTCTCCTCGCTGAGATTAGCTTTTTATACCATTACATACGGAATATGCCGTAACCGAATACGTCGTCGGGGATGGGTGCATTAAGCGAAGCTGAGATGGCCAGTCCCAGTACATCCCTTGTGTCCACGGGATCGAGCACACCGTCGTCCCAGAGCTGCGAGGTACTGTATAGTGCGTTGCTCTCCTTCTTTGTAGCCTCAATGATGGGCCTGCAGATCTCGTCTGCTTCGCCCGGCGTTAGAGGAGGCTTACCTTCTCTGGCGAGCTGGTCGTTGCGCAGCGTCACCAACACGCCGGAGGCCTGTTCGCCACCCATCACAGCGATCTCGGCGTTGGGATACATCCAGAGGAAGCGCGGCTCGTAGGCGCGTCCGCACATAGCATAGTTCCCCGCTCCGAAAGATGCGCCGACAATGACGGTGAACTTGGGTACGGTACAGTTGGCCACAGCGGTGACCATTTTATGTCCGTTCTTGGCCACGCCGGTGCGCTCGTACTCCCTGCCGATCATGAATCCGCTGATGTTCTGCAAAAAGATAAGGGGGATTTTACGCCTGTCGCATATCTGGATGAACTGTGCGCCTTTGTTAGCGCTGTCAGGGAAGAGGACACCATTGTTGCCCAGTATACCGACAGGATAGCCATGGATATAAGCCCAGCCGCAGACAAGAGTCGGGCCGTAGAGTTCTTTAAATTCCAGGAATTCGCTGCCGTCCACGATGCGTGCTATCAGCTCACGCACATCGTATGGTAGCTTGAATTCCCTGCTGACGACACCGTAGATCTCCTTTGGATCATATACAGGTGGCTTGGGCTCATGCATGGGCATCCGCGCCTTCTCACGGGCGGGCATACATTCCATGATATTGCGGATAATCTCGATGGCGTGGGCGTCATCCTCGGCATAATAGTCAGAGACTCCCGATTCCCTGCAATGCAGATCGGCGCCGCCTAGCTGTTCGGCCGTCACCTCCTCGCCGGTGGCAGCCTTAACCAGCGGAGGCCCGCCCAGGAAGATCGCGCCGATGCCTTTAACATGAATAACCTCGTCCGACATGGCCGGGATATAGGCGCCGCCTGCCGTGCAAAGCCCCATAACCGCGGTAATCTGCGGTACTCCCAGCTTGGAGAGCATCGCCTGGTTATAGAAGACCCTCCCACCGTCATCTATGTCGGGGAAAACCTCGGACTGCATCGGCAGGTATCCACCTGCGGAATCGACCAGTGTGATGAGGGGAAGCCGATTCTGCATGGCAATGGTTTGCATGCGTATTGCCTTCTTCATGGTCAGGGGATAGGTAGAGCCGCCTTTGATGGTTGCGTCATTGCCGGTGACCATCACTTCCTTGCCGCTGACGATACCAATGCCGGATACCAATCCACCACCGTGAATCATGCCGTCGTACATACCGCGTGCAGCCAGCGGAGCGATCTCGAGAAAGGGAGTATTGCGGTCAAGCAGCCGCTCCAGCTTCTCTCGCATGGGCATTTTGCCCTGCGCAGCCAGGCGGTCTTTAGACTTCTGGGAACGGTCGTCCCGGGCCTTCCTCAACTCCTCCTTTAACTCCGCGACCCGGGCAACCATGGAGTCGTAGTTCCTGCGGTATTCATCCGAGGTGGTGTCGATCTTTGTCTCGATCACATCCATACCTTTCAACCTCACTGGAACGAAAATAAATTAAATCAATACAAATGAATTACAACACTGAATCTGGTTCAAAATAATAACAGCGTTCACGGTTAGTGTCAAGCCCGGTATGCTGAGAATTCAAGCTGACTGCTGTCAGGGGACGTGGTAATACTTCTTATCGTGGATACAGAGGATGCCTTTATCGGAAATTCATCTATCGTGTTCTCGTTCAAGAAATTTCTTTATATCGTTATCTCTGATGAACTCCAGATTTTCGATTTCACTCATATCGTAGCGTGTTCGATACCGTTTATCGAGGTGTTTCAATCGATGGCCAGGGAACGCGTCACAACTGAAACAGTATTTAGCCGCACGCTTCCGGCAGGTCCTTAACTGACAGAGCACTATGGTCTTGGGATGGTTGTCATGGACGAAATTACATCCGTAGCAGGGATTCTTCTTTCTTAAAAATGCTTTACAGATGCCGCAGTTTATCCCGCATGGCGCAACCAACCTCTCGTCAAATACAGGTTTATTCATGGCTTCTAGATGGATGAACTGGTCGGGGTGAGTGGATTTGAACCACCGGCCTCATGGTCCTAAAACAAGCTGGCTAAAAGGCAGCAACCCCTTGCCTCTTTTCAATATATGACTATCAATATAGCTATTAAATAGTCAAGGCAAAATTTCATTATTTTTCATGTGCTTCGATCAGTGGCGGGTTGATAATTGGTATACTTGGTAAACTCAACGCAATTGTTAAGAATTTCAAGTTCAGCGGTACAAAAAACAATCTTCACTGTCACGATGTTTACGTGTAAGCCCGAGTTAGAAAGGGTGGATGACGAGGTAGCAGTAAGTGGAACGGTAGCGTTTGTCGAGAGCGTTTTGCTATACGATATGCCAATGTCATTTCTAACAGATGCAATAAATCAACGCATTTGATTGATATGGCTTTTAAACGTATAGTTAAGTAGGTGGTTTCGCCCCGGCTGTAGCTGACTGAATTACATTAACGCACTACCCCGCCTTAATTTATTCACGGTTCAGAAGCCCCCGTTTTTAAACCATTAGTTAAGTGGTCAGTATGCGCGGCGCGAGAAAATATTAATATTGATAAATAAAAAGGGCGCCGGGGTTGAAAGCAACTGCATTTCAACCCCGGTTCTGTCAATACCAGACCTGCAGACAACCATGGAGCATGACGTCCCACTGGATGTTTTTGGCGAGAAAGGAGTCGATGAATTCGCTCCCACTGCCGCTCTATGGCAGGATCTGGTATTCATTGAGCACGGGCTGGAAGACACCGGCGCGTTGGAGCTATACGGCAAGCCCCCGCCCGGTGCAGCGGCTGATGCGGTGGATTTTTATGATGACCCGATACACCTGTACCTGCGTGAAATCGGCCGGGTGGACCTTCTTACTGCGAAGGAGGAGCGTTCATTAGCCGCAAGAGTCGAGGATGGGCGGTATCTCGCGGCGCTGGAAAAACATTGCAGGGCCAATCCGGACCATTGCGAAACGGAGCTAAGCGTAATAATTGCCAGTTTGCGTAAATTGGTCTCTGTCCACCCGGTCATCTCTGCTTTATATATAAACCTGGGAATTGAATGTGGAAACCATTTCAAACAGTCTATTCTCAGGCCGGAACTGCGAGCTGCAGTAGACGGCATCGTGGAAATATCCTTTGTTGAAAAAGTAAGCGCCGGTTGCGGGAAGACCTTCACAGAGGTCTGGCACGATATTGCCGATATATCCGTCTACAGCCGGCTGTTGCCCCTGAAGGTCTACAATGCCGCAGGGAGCCTGACTTCATGGGATGAGCTTGGATTGCTGTTGGGAGAGCCCGTGGACGAGAGTTTGCTTTTGAAGCTTCGGCCGCTGATCGGTCACTTCAGACAATATTCCGACAGGGTAAAGAGAGATGCTGATAAATCTGCCAGGCATCTTATCGAGGCCAACCTGCGGCT